>NZ_DCOI01000031.1:0-30371 GCF_002322895.1 Empedobacter sp. UBA1574
CACAGTTTTTTGGATATTGCCAATTAAATAACAAAAGCCACTCGCAGAGTGGCTTTTACATTACTAAAAAATATCTAAAGAATTAATTGTTTTATAACCAAGTTACAACGCCTGAATCTACACAGTAGTTTGCACCTATTATCTTGATTTTCCCTTCTTTTTCTAAGGTATTCAAGGTTGTACTTTGGTTACGAATATCTTCTATTGTTTGTATAACGTTTTGGTGATTTAATCTTTCTAATAAATCTGCATTTTTAGAAGAACGTTCTTCACCATCTTTTATAATTTCGTCGATAATTGGATTGAAATGATCAACCAAATGACACAAATTATTCATTCCAGTTTTGTGAATTGCTTCAGCGTCTAATCCGCCTTTCAAAGCGCCACATTTAGAGTGTCCTAAGACAACAATCAATTTAGAGCCAGCCACATTTGTTCCGAATTCCATCGAACCTAAAATATCTTGATTAACGAAATTACCAGCAATTCGTACACTAAAAATATCTCCTAAACCTTGATCGAAAATAAGTTCCGCAGAAGTACGGCTATCAATACAGCTTAAAACAACCGCAAACGGCCATTGTCCCTCTCTTGTGTCATTCACTTGTGAAAGTAAATCTCTGTTCGCTTTTAAATTTTGAACAAATCTTGCATTTCCTTCTTTTAAAAATTCTAACGCTTTATCTGGAGTTGTTGTTGCTTGAGTTTCTGATGTATGTGCTTTCATTATATTTAATTTTATTGTGTGTGTTTTAATTTTTATATGTTTTTTACAGATTAATGCGCTCCAGCTACTAAAACGTAACCAAAGAATTCTCTAAACGATGGAGGATTATCTACTGTTCCACGTTCGGAAATTAGTCGAATATTAATATTATTATTTTTTGCTTTTACTTTAAATTCATCTAAATATTCGATAATATCATAATCTAGAATACGAGTTTTTCTAACATCTAATTCAAGATTAGAACCAGGTTTCAAACCATCTAATTCTTTTACAATTGCACCGCGGTTTACAAACGTTACCTCCTCAGCAAAATTCATATGGAAAACATTTCCTTCTTTTACCAACATTACGTGCGAGTTATTGTAAGATTTGATTAACGAAACCACTACACCAACAATAAGACCAATGATGATACCTTTTAATAAATCTGTTGCCAAAATTGCAATAACTGTTACTGCGAACGGAATTAACTGATCTTTTCCTAATTTTTTCATATCCAAGAATTGTTTCGGATTACCTAATTTGTATCCAATAACCAATAGAATAGAAGCTAAAACCGCATTTGGAATTAAATTTAAAAACATTGGAATAGAGATCACACTCACTAATAATAAAACACCGTGCGTAATTGTAGAAAGTTTTGTAAGCCCGCCACTCATTGCATTTGCAGATGAACGTACAATAACTTGCGTAACAGGTAAACCTCCAATTAAACCAGCTAAAGAGTTTCCGACACCTTGTGCAATCAATTCTCGATTTGTAGGTGTTTGACGCTTTAAAGGATCTAATTTATCAGTTGCTTCTACAGATAATAAAGTCTCTAATGACGCTACAATTGCGATGGTAAATGCAACTTGCCAAACCATAGGATTTGTTAATCCAGAGGCGAAATCGGGCATAGTAAATTGTCCTAAGAAATCTGAAACACTTTCAGGAACAGGAACTTTTACTAATAAATTGTGGTCGATAGAAAATACTTCGTGGTTGGTATCACCAATTGTAACTTGGTACAAAATACCTACTAATACAGCTACTAATGATCCTGGTAATAATTTGAAAAAGTTTGATTTTTTTCCTAAAATATTATCCCAAACAATCAAGATAAATAAAGAGATTGCTGTAATAATAATGGCTCCTGGCGTGATAAAATCTAAACTAAAATTACTAAAACTAAATGTTTCTGTATAGCCTAACGCTAATGGAATTTGTTTCAAGAAAATTGAAATACCAATCGCACATAACATTCCTTTAATCACCGAAGATGGAAAGTAATAACCAATAACTCCGGCTTTTAGAATACCTAGTAATATTTGAAAAATTCCGGCGATAACAACCGCGACTAAAAATAGTTCGTAAGCACCCAAATCTGTAATAGCAGTTAATACAATAACGACCAAACCAGCCGCAGGACCAGAAACACCAATTTGAGATTTAGAAATAAGACCAACAACAATTCCTCCTACAATTCCCGCAATAATTCCGGCAAATAAAGGCGCACCACTGGCCAACGCAACACCTAAACATAAAGGCAATGCTACGAAAAAGACAACAATACTCGCAGGTATGTCCTTTTTCCAATTTTGAAAAAGATTCATAATAGTTTTAAAATGAATTATTTAATAATTTGAAATGATAAAAATAAATTTGCTATCCATTCAATAGATTTGAATAGGATGATGCAAAAAATCAATTAAAAAATTAAACTAATTCAGGAGGTGGAGTTGTCACACCATTATCTAAAGATGCATATGCATTAGAATGATGAAAATCCGAATATGTAATTTGTTTCACATTAAAAAATGTAAACAATTTTATTTCGTGGAAATAATGTATTTTTTCTGTAATTTCGCTCGAAGAATTTTTCTGATTATTTTCTTCTTCAGTTGAAGTTTGAGAAAACAAAGCTTTTTGATCATTGTCAGAAGAATCTTTTTCGTCTTGCTGCTCCAATCTCATCTGATAATCCATATAGCCCGCCAACCCTTGCATGTTCGTACTGAACACCAAAAGAAGCGTGAAAAAAATTCCGATGCTATGTTTTATCAGGTAGTCTTTCATTATGTCACAAAAATATATTTTAATTTTTAATTACAAAATAGAGGATATCATTTTTAATAAATATTTATCATTTTATTTTATGACGCTTAACAATGTTTATTGATTTTAAATATTGTCTAGATATAAAATTGATATCATAAATCATTTTTACTCAATTTTTTTAAGAATAGATTTGCAAAAAGTTAAATTTTGAGAAAGTATATAAGTGTAATGTTTTTAGTTGCTTTGGTTGCAACTACTTTCGGGCAAGGAAAAAATAATAAAGGTAAATTTTATATTTATTGGGGTTGGAATCACGCGCAGTATACAAAATCAGATATTCAGTTCAAAGGAGATGGATACGATTTTACGTTGGATAATGTAGCAGCTCATGACCGTCAAACTTCCTTTGGAATCAAGTATTTCAATCCAAGTTCTATGACGATTCCGCAATATAACTTCCGTTTAGGTTACTTTGTTTCGGATAATTGGAATATCTCTTTCGGGATTGACCACATGAAATATGTGATGGATCAAGATCAAGTTGTAAAAATGAATGGTCACATCAATACAGGTTCAGATTACGATGGAACATATAATAATGTCGATCAAAAATTAACAGAAGATTTCTTAACGTTTGAGCATACAGATGGTTTGAACTATGCTAATTTAGAGGTTCGTCGTTTTGATAATATTCAACATTTCCCAATCACAAAAAATGGAAAAGGAATCGATGTTAACGTAACAGCTGGTTTGGGAGCAGGGATTTTATATCCACGTTCTAACGTAAAATTGATGGGTAATGAACGTTATGATGAGTTTCACTTAGCAGGTTTTGCAACAGCTGCAATGGTTGGGATTAACTTTACTTTTTGGGATTATTTCTTTGTACAGGCCGAATTAAAGGGTGGATATGCTAACTTGAGTGATATTCGTACAACTGCAAACAAAGCTGATAAAGCAAAACAGGATATTGTGTTCTCCCAACAAAACTTAGTTTTTGGAGCAATTATTCCAGTTTTTACTCATAAAAATAAGTTAAACTTTTAATTAAGTAGTTTAATATAAAATATATAGCCTAATTTTAAGAATCGATTAGACGATTTGAAAAAAATTATTAGCGGAGACATCATTTAAGTACAATTTGTACTGGATGATGTCTTTTTTTAATTATAAATTTTACCTTTCTCCATAAAGAATTGTTACTTTTACAATTATTTAGATTTGAAATTAACATGAATAGATTTTCTGTATTAGTCGCAAGTATCTTGATATCGACAACAGCAATGGGACAAAAAGTAATGACGCCAGAACTTCTTTGGCAAGTAAAAAAAGTAGCTCCAGTTGGAGTAACGAAAGATCAAAAAAATCTGATTTATAAAGTAACTTCTACTAACGTAAAAACACAAGAAGACACATCGAAAACATATATGATTTCGTTGGCAGGAGGAAAAGCTTCGGAAATCGAAGATTATAAAACGCTTTTGGCTGATGAATCGTTGAATAAATCTCAACAATATAAAGCAGAAACTGATAAAGTTAAATTACAAAAGGTTTTTGGTTCTGATTATTATCCAGAAATGGACAAATCGAATGTGCAGATTTATAATGAATTAAATTACAGACATTGGGATACTTGGAATGATGGAAATTACGATCATTTATTTGTGTCAGAAAATAAAGAAGGTTCAACTAAAATTGATGTTTTAAAAGACGAACCATATTCTGTTTCAGAATTTGTTTGGACGCCAGATGGAACAAAAGTTTTGTATGTTTCTAAGAAGAAATTCGGAACAGATTACGCATTAAGCACAAATACAGATATTTATCAATACGATTTAGCAACGAAAACGACGAAAAATATCACGGAAGGAAAAATGGGTTATGACAATACACCAAGTTTTTCTTCTCAAGGAGATTTTGCGTTTTTGAGCATGGAGCGCGATGGTTACGAGGCAGATAAAAATGACTTAATCGTTCGTCGTGGTGATATCGAAATGAATATTACAAAACATTGGGACGGAACCGTACAAGGTTATAAATGGAGCAATGATGGTAACAAAATTTATTTCAATGCACCAGTAGGAGGAACAATTCAATTATTTGAGGTTGATGTAAACTTCAAAATGAGAAAAATGCCTTTTATCAAACAAATTACAAAAGGTGATTTTGACATTGCAGACATCAAAGAAATTGTTGGTAATAAAGCAATTGTTACAAAAACAGATATCAATCACGCTGCAGAAATTTATGTAGTTGATTTGAAATCTGGAGCATTAACTCAATTAACAAACGAAAACAAAGATATCTTCGATAATATTGCGTTGAGTGATGTAAAAGCACGTAAAATTAAAACAACAGACGGAAAAGAAATGTTTGCATGGGTAATTTATCCGCCAAATTTCGATCCGAATAAAAAATACCCAACTTTATTGTATTGTCAAGGTGGACCACAATCTGCTTTAACTCAATTTTATTCTCCTCGTTGGAATTTCCAATTAATGGCAGCACAAGGGTATATTGTAATTGCGCCAAACCGTCGTGGAATGCCAGGTCATGGAGTAGAGTGGAATGAGCAAATTTCTAAAGATTGGGGAGGACAAGTAATGCAAGATTATTTGGCTGCGATTGATGATATCTCGAAGGAATATTATGTAGATAAAGATCGTCGTGGTGCTGTTGGTGCATCTTACGGAGGATATTCTGTTTATTATTTAGCAGGTATTCACGAAGGTCGTTTCAAATCTTTTATTGCACATAATGGTGTTTTCGATTTGAAATCGATGTACGGAACTACAGAAGAAATTTTCTTTACAAACTGGGACGCTGGTGGCGCTTGGTGGGAAACAAATAACAAAGCTGCGCAAAAAACGTACTCTAAATTTGATCCAAGTAGTACAGAATTAGTAAATAAATGGAATACGCCAATGTTAATTTATGTTGGAGGTCATGATTATCGTGTGCCAATGGGACAAGGGCAAGAGGCTTATCAAATTTTACAATTGAAAGGAATCAAATCTCGTTTTATTTATTTCCCTGAAGAAAATCACTGGGTATTAAAACCACAAAATTCTGTGATTTGGCATACAGAATTTTTCAAATGGTTAAAAGAAACCTTGTAATTCAATTGATTTATAAATCATAACTATAATTTAAAAGTGCAATTTCTATAGAAATTGCACTTTTTTTATTTCTTTGAAAATCAATGACAATATCTAATAAACGAACCAATTATTTTTTTAAATTTTGTAGAGTAGAATAATCGTTGTAAATTCAAAAACATAAGTCAAAACCCAATTTATGAGTAAGGATAATAACAAAATATATTTTTCGAATAGCCCATTTACAAACGGACACAAAGTAATAGATTTTGTTTGGAGTGCTCGCCTTGATGAAAATTTTGACCTTTGGATGGATCTTCATTTAGAGTCAGATAATTATGACGAAGAAGAAGAATATAAAGATGATTTGGATGAAATAGATGACATTTCTCAAGAGAATGCCGAAAAGCAACTTTGGATTAATTATGATCACGCAATCATCTCGAGTACATATTGGAACAACAAAGGAATAAAGATTGAAAACGAAGCACAATTAGATTTTAATCAACTGAATAGAAAAACATTCGAAATTGATTCACTTCCAGTGAATTTGGACGAACCTGAAAACCTTGCTTTTGGTATTTCGATGTTAGGAAATGACACGGTTGCACAGCACGAAATTACGTTTCTAGATACAGAAGAATTTGGTGTTTTTGATATCAAATGGAAAGGGAAAATTGCTAATACGTATTTAGGAGAAACCGATTTTGATTACGATTTTTATGTCTATATGAAGAACATAAAATTCAACGGAATCAAGGTTCACCCATCGTTAGAAAAAGAAAAAGTTACAGCATTTTTTGAGAAAAGTTTAACTCATTTTAGTGATTTCGAATTAGTGGATACCGATGAATTAGAGTTGGAAAATTATAATCTGAAAATTAAAAGGCAAGAAGATTAAAAAATAAATTTTAACTTAGATTCATAATTACTCCTAAACCATTTATATGACCAACCAAATCATCAAAAATTGTGAAGACGAAGAAATTCAGTTTCTCAACGAAATTCAACCTTTTGGATATTTGATAGGAATTCATAAAAATTCGCATCAAATTGAATTTTTTTCTCAAAATATTGATGAATTATTTGAAATTTCTACCGAAAAGATATTAAGCCAACATATTAATCAACTTCATGATTTTGAGCTTGATTTTGATGAGGTTTTGAATTTAGAACAAGGTGAATTTTACCGAACTAATACAAAAGTTAATTCAAAAACCTATCATTTAACAGTTTATCATTTTGATGAATTGATTTATTTAGAGTTAGAAGAATTAATTATTTTAGAAAATAGATTAGCCTATTATAATTTTTCTGAACAAATTCTGTACTCTAAGTCTATAAGCTTAACTTGGGATTTGTTAATTTCATCTATCAAGAGCTTGATTCATTACGAGAGAGTAATGTTGTATAAATTTTTGGAAGATGGTAGTGGCGTTGTTATAGCGGAAGAAATTGATAAGGGATTAGGTTCTTATATGGGTTTGCGTTTTCCCGAATTTGATATTCCTAAACAAGCACGTCAACTGTATCTAGAGAAAAAAAGCCGTTTGGTTGCAGATGTAGACAGTAAAAGAATCATTTTAATTGGTAATGAGAATTATCAAAAAATAAACTTGATGTACTCTTCTGTTAGAGCACTTTCTCCAATACATCTACAGTATTTACGCAATGCTAATTGTGAAGCAAGTTTCTCTATTTCTATTGTAATTAACGAAAAATTGTGGGGAATTGTAGCATGTCAGAATTCCAAGCCAAAATTTATTCCAAATCAAGTTCGTTTGCAAACCGAATTATTGACGCGTCAAGCAAGGTTGACTTATGTGAATTTTAAATCAACTGAACGATTAAAGTTCCAAAATCATTTTAACGAAACAGCGATTAAATTGAAAGAGAATCTTTTAACAGAAGAAAATCTTCAGCAATCAATGAACAATAATCTAAAAGAGGTTCTTAATCTTACAAAGGCAGATGGAATTGCATTGGTTAATTTTGACGATGTTTTTGTAGAAGGCGAAACGCCAGATAAAGAAGAAATTTTGAGAATAAAAGAATGGGCATTTAAAAGAAACTCAGCACGTTTATTTACCTCGAATACTTTTTATCTAGATTATGGACAAGAGCTTAGGCTTAGTCCAAGTTCGGCTGGTGTAATGTTTTGTTTTCTAAATCAAACTTACGAACATTTTATTATTTGGTTCAAAAAAGAACAAGTTCAAACCTTAAATTGGGCTGGAGAACCAAGTAAAATTAAAAATGTAGATGTTATAAATGGTGATGAAATACACAGTTTTTCTCCTCGAACTTCTTTCAAAATTTGGCAAGAGAACATTAAGAATAAATCGTTTATTTGGTTAGATAAGGAGAAATATGTTGCGAAAGAAGTGATTAAGTTAATTATAGAAACACTTCATTTACAGTCTTTCAAAATTCATAGTTTATATGAACAATTAAAAGAAATAAATGACGAATTAGACTCGTTTACCTATACAGTTTCTCATGATTTACGTACACCATTATCGGTGATGAAATTGAATTGTCAGACGCTTCAACGAAGTTTGAAAGATGATGAAATTAAAAATGATCGATTAAAAAGTGTTATTGAAGAAATTGATCGAATGACACAAATGATGCAGGATCTTTTGGCGTTGAGTAAAGCTAAAAAATCAGAAATTGTATTGTCTACAATCGAAACAAAGCCAATCATAGAAAAGATTATACACGATGTTTTGTTGTATTATAAAATTAACAATACTGAAGTTGTTGTAGAAGAAATACATAATGTTTTGGGAGATAAAACGATGTTTTATGAGGTTTTTCTGAATATTATTGGTAATGCAATAAAATATTCCTCTCAAGCAAAACATCCAAAGATTGAAATATCATCTGAAATCAATAATAAAGAAGTTATCTTCAAAATAAAAGATAACGGAATTGGTATAAAAGAAGAAGATTATAATAAAATGTTCAAGCTATTTAGCAGAATGTCTAACACTGGAAACATTTCTGGAAACGGAGTTGGACTTTCGATTGCGCATAGAATGATGGATAGAATGAATGGTGGTATATCTTTTGAGAGTAGAGTAGGAGAAGGAACAACTTTTATATTAACATTTAAAAAAAATCTAACGAATGCTATCTGATTATTTAAAAGAAAAAACAGCGGTTTATCACAAAGAAATTGAAGATAAATTAGAGTCGAATAAATTGTTTAACAGCACATTTACAGATAAAAATTACTATAAAATGTTGCAGGTTAATCATATTTTTCTAAAATCTTATGAAGATTCTATCAAACAATTTTTGAATGACAAAGATTTAAAAAATTTAACGTTGACAAAATTGAATAAATTGTCTTTGATTGAACAAGATATCAATGAGTTAGGTTTAGAAGAATTGAATGTACCAAAACAATTCGAGCTTCGAAATAGAGCCGAAGCAATTGGAGCTTTGTATGTGATAGAAGGTTCTATGCTTGGCGGAAATGTAATTGCAAAAACACTGAAAAAGTATCCTTTTTTAGAGAATAAAAGTTTCAATTATTTTGGACATTACGGCGAAAACCTTGGTCAAATCTGGAAAACTTTTATTGGTTATATTAATCAAGAATTTACAACTGAAGAAGAGCAACAACAAGTTTTTGAAGGGGCAAAAAAAGCCTACGAAGATTTGATAAGTTTTGCTTAGAAAAAATATTTTTAAATAAGACCTCTTTAGTTTCGACTAAAGAGGTCTTATTTTTTTATGAAGTAATTAAAATTATTGATTAGATTAATTATATTAGTAATTAATAAAAATAGTGCATTTTACTTTTGTTTTTCCATTTAGCTTGACTTTCATATAATCAAGTGTAAATTATCCTAACCAAGATAAGACTATTTTATCAGATTATTAACTGTCAATCCAATCATCAAATGATCGGTATGAGATGCTTTAAGACTTTGTAACATATAACCAGCTTCTAAACTAAAAGTTGGCGAAATAACGTAACCAAAGCTTAAACCAAGTCGATTTCTATCAAACGTTTTATCTTTTACAGCTTGTAGAAAAATCTCATCATACGCTTTCAAATACCACGTGTTTTCGATTAATTTGGCATTATTTAGCGGAACAGTTGCAGTCAATTGATAACGAAATCTAAATTGTGTATCATTTTCTAAAAAGCGTTCTTCGACACGAAAGCGATGCGCGAAATTAAAACGTTGTAAAGCATGTTTTGTATTGAATTGTTGATACAAACGATGTTCGTGACTATGAGCATAATCGTCTGTAGCAGTAGTAGTTCTGTTTTGAATGTAGGCGTAACCAGCTAAAATTGTATTGTTATTTTCGGTTAAGTTGTAACCAATTCCTCCACGAATCAAAAGTTGTTGTAACTGATCTAAATCTTCGTACGAACGATATTGTATATCCGACTGAAAATTAAAATCTTTATTGATTTTTTGATTGATATTTAAGGTATTCCAAGTTCTAAAATTACTTTCTTGTGCATGCACACCGAAGTTGGCTAAAACAATAAAACAGGCTAATATTTTCTTCATTCATTCAATTTTAACGAAAAATAAAAAAAGACACGAAAACGAATCGTGTCTTTTGTCATTATAAATTAAATTTATTTTGTTACATTTTCACTTTTGGTAGAATATCTTTTCCAAAAATTTCGATAGATTTCATCATATCCAAGTGATTTGGCGCTCCCACGTCCATGTGTGCAGAAAAACGAGTTAAACCAAACATTTCCTGATATTTCAAAATACGATCAACCGCTAAAGAAGCGTCTCCAACAATCAAATGTCCATTTGTAGAACGTCCATAGTCAAACTGTGGTTTTGTATATTTTGGCCAACCTCTACTTGCTCCAATTCTATTCATTTGTGCACCATAAATTGGAAAATATTCTTCTGCAATTTTTTCGCTATCTTCTCCAAAAAAAGAGTGCATGTGAACGCCAATTTGCATCGTTTTAATATCATGACCATTTTCGATATAAACTTGTTTATAAATT
Source organism: Empedobacter sp. UBA1574 (assembly GCF_002322895.1). Taxonomy (NCBI): domain Bacteria; kingdom Pseudomonadati; phylum Bacteroidota; class Flavobacteriia; order Flavobacteriales; family Weeksellaceae; genus Empedobacter; species Empedobacter sp. UBA1574. The sequence goes on from NZ_DCOI01000031.1 coordinate 10,871, forward strand.
TCGAACAGATAGTTAAAATCAGCAGGATTGCCTCCAATAATCGCGAAAATAATAGGTAAACCTAATGTTGCAGCACGTACAATTGATGATTTTGTTCCGCCAACAGCAATCCAAATAGGTAGTTTTTCTTGCACAGGCTTTGGATAAACACTTTGATTAATAATTGGCATTCTAAATTTTCCGCGCCAATTGATTACTTCGTTTTTATTTAAATCTAAAAGTAAACGAAGTTTTTCATCAAAAAGAGCATCGTAATCGTTTAAATCATAACCGAAAAGAGGAAAAGATTCGATGAATGAACCGCGTCCAGCCATAATTTCAGCACGACCATTCGATAAATTGTCAACACTAGCAAAATCTTGATACAACTTTACGGGATCTGTAGAACTGATGACAGAAACGGCACTTCCCAACTTAATATTTTTTGTAACTGTAGACAAAGCAGCCAAAATAATTTCTGGAGAAGAAACTGCGTAATCAGGACGATGATGTTCTCCAATTCCAAAGAAATCTAATCCAATTTCGTCCATTAATTTTACTTCTTCTATAATCTCACTCATACGTTGTTGAGGAGTTTGTGTATAACCAGTTTTAGGATCAATATGTAGATCGCCAAACATTCCTATTCCTAATTCCATACTATTTTAGATTTAGTCAAATTTACGTATAGAATTTTAGATTTAAATTGATATAGGATAGTTAATAAAAGATCAAATTTGTATATTTAATGTTATATATTCTGTTATGGAAGAATTTTTAGCGAAATCGATTCAAAATGAATTGATTTTAATTTGTATATCGATTATAATTGGCGTTTTGATCGGTACGGAAAGAGAATATCGCAACAAATCTGCCGGTTTACGAACATTCATTTTAGTTAGTTTTGGTTCCTGTTTGTTTACAATTCTTTCGATCCGAATTGGAGTAGGAAATCCTGATCGATTGGCTGCAAATATCATTACGGGAATTGGATTTTTAGGAGCCGGAGTAATTTTTAAGGACGATAATAAAGTTGCAGGGATTACGACCGCAACTACTATTTGGGCGACTGCATCGTTGGGAATGTGTATTGGAGCGGGGTATGTTTATTTAGGTTTATTGGGAAGTGTTATCGTTTTGATTATTTTGGTTGGATTAACTTATCTTCAAAATTATATTGATGATTACCATAAAATTAAATATTATACAATTCTGACAAAGTCGAAAGAGGAATATGAATATTGTCAAACATTATTTAAAAAATTTGATTTAAAATTTTCGGTTGCTAAGCAACATGCTACAGATGGAAATGTTTCTACAACTTGGTTGGTTAGAGGTAAAAGTAAACAACATAAAATGTTGATGAAGCAATTATTAGATGATAAAATTATAAAAACCTATCAATTTTAATTAGCATGAAAAACCTAACAGATGACAAAAATATTTGGTTAGATGAACCGGAAGATCACGATTTTCCTGCTGCGCAAGATTATTTGGAATTAATTTTTAAGCCTGAAATAGCTACTTCACTTACAAATAAATTATCGAAAGCCGAAACAATCATCAAGAAATCCAAAGATATTTTTAGAGCGAGTAAATTGAGTTTGCTTCCTTTGGAAAATAGACATGTTCAAGAGAATTTCAAAAAAATAAAAGCAAATAAAAAGCTTTCTCCAATTTTGTTGGTAAGATCTGCGAACGAATTAATCATTGCAGATGGTTATCATCGCTTGTGTTGTAGTTATTATTTGACGGAAGATTTGGACGTTCCTTGTCGATTGATTTATGTCGAATAAAAAAGTGAAATCAAATCTTGATTTCACTTTTTTATTATCTAAATTCTATCCGTGTATAGCTTCTTTATTTCCGTAAGATTGAATCAAATTTCCTTCAAAATCCAACCATTCTTTCCAACGTTTGTCCACATCAACATCAGTTGAAAGTTTTCGAGCAAAATTTAAGAAAGTTGTGTAATGATTCGCTTCCGAAACCATCAAATCATAGTAAAACTTTGCTAATTCTTCGTCGTTTATATTTTGAGATAATGTTCTGAAACGCTCACAACTTCTTGCTTCAATCATCGCTGCAAATAATAGACGATCAACAAAAGCCATATTTCGAGAACCATCTTTTTTACAAAATTTCATCAATTGACCAACATAATCATCTTTTCGCTCGCGACCTAATTTGTATCCACGACGCTCGATAATTTCTACAACCATTTTGAAATGTTGCATTTCTTCGATTGCAATATCCGACATTTCCTGAATAAATTCGTCATGTTCAGAATTATACGCAATCATGGTAATCGCGTTTGTCGCCGCTTTTTGTTCACACCACGCATGATCTGTTAAAATTTCTTCTAAATTTCTTTCCGCAATATCAGCCCAACGTGGGTCTGTCAAAAGTTTTAATCCAAGCATTTTTCGAAAAATATTAAGTCCAAATTTACGAAATTATATTGTTTAAAGATTGAATGTGAAAAATCGTCTATTAAATGATTTTCTTTTCAATCATTTCTAATATCACATCCGATGCATGTTTGAAAGTTGGTGCTTGTTCCGTCAAACTTGCTGCATTTTTTTTGTTCACTTTAAAAATCAAATCTTTTTCAGTTGTAAATAATAAAGCATTTGTAAATGGATTTTTGATGTAAGAACTCAAAATTAAAAAAGTCTGTTCAACACTATGAAATTGCTCAACTTCTTCGGTTTTATAACGAAATGTGAAGGCAAAATTGTACTCATTATTTTCTAAAAGATGTAAACGAACAAATATATTTTTAAGATCAGTATCTCCAATAGTTTTGGCCATTGTAAGTTTTGCAAAAGTTCCTTCTTTGATACTTGATTTTACTTGCCCGAAAAATTCTTCAAAAACAGTTTGATAAGACATTTTATATAATTTTAGCTGCAAATTTACATTAAAATAAGCCAAATTGGGTGTATAATATTTAATCTTCCAATTAAGAAACAGAAAGTGTAATTTTGTGGGATGAAAAAACTTTTAATCATTGGTCAAGTTTGGCCAGAACCAACTTCTTCTGCGGCAGGAACTCGAATGATTCAGTTAATTGATTGTTTCCAAAAAGCTGAATTTGAGATAACTTTTGCCTGCGCTGCTTCAAAATCTGATTATAGTTTTGATTTGATTTTGAAAGGAATAAAAGAAGTTGTAATTCAGTTAAATGATGAAAGTTTTGATAATTTTATTAAACAATTAAATCCTGAAATTGTTCTTTTTGATCGTTTTATGATTGAAGAACAATATGGTTGGCGAGTTTCGAAAGAATGTCCAAATGCATTGAAAATTTTGGACACAGAAGATTTACATTTTCTACGAAATGCGCGACAAGAAGCAGCTAAAAAAGGAATAGAATTTACAGAAGATTTATTGTTTTCTGATTTAGCAAAACGAGAAATAGCGTCTATTTTACGCTGTGATTTATCGTTGATGATTTCGAAAAAGGAAATAGAAATTCTACAAAATCAATTTAAAATTGATGAAAAAATCTTGTATTATTTGCCTTTTTTAGAAAATGAAATTACAGAAGAAAAAATTAATTCTTGGAAAAGTTTTGAAGAAAGAGAATATTTTATGTTTATCGGAAATTTTATTCATGAACCTAATTTTAATTGTGTTCAGACCTTAAAAAAAGAAATTTGGCCAATTTTGAGAAAGAAACTTCCGAAAGCTGAATTACATATTTATGGTGCTTATGCAACGCAAAAAGTTTTGCAATTAAATAATCCTTCCGAACGATTTTTGATCAAAAGTAGAGCAGAAAATGCGCAAGAAACGATGTCAAATTACAAAGTTTTGTTGGCGCCGATTAATTTTGGCGCTGGTGTAAAAGGAAAGTTTGTGGATGCAATGCAAACTGGAACTCCTTCGGTTACGACTACGATTGGAGCAGAAGCAATGAAAGATAATTTTGATTGGAATGGTTTTGTAGAAGATGATTTTGAAGCGTTTGTGGAGAAAGCTATTTTGCTTTACAATAATGAGAAAGAGTGGGAAATTGCTCAACAAAATGGAATCAAAATTCTGAACGAGAATTACAATAAAAATAAATTTGAAGCTGATTTTTTAGAGAAAATTAAATCGATTGAAGCAAATTTAATCCAACATCGAAATCAAAATTTTATTGGTCAAATTTTGCAACATCATCATCATCAAAGTACAAAATATATGTCACTTTGGATTGAACAGAAAAACAAAAACCTTTCGAAATAGGGTGGTTTTTGTTGATTATTCTACTTTGAAGCTATTTACAATTTTGACAAAATCGCTTTTCATTATTTCTTGATTTTCGAAACTGCAATATTGTAAAATCTGATAGACAAATTCTTTCGTTTCGATTACAGTTTGCAAGAAATAAATATGTCCAGATTCGGGATCATTTGTTTCAAATTCGGTATAAGCATAATTGAATCCCTGTTCGTAGGCAACATAAGGTTTTTTGATATAATTAAACCCTTTTTGTGTTTTATATGGCTCGATAGAATTTAGCGTATAATCAATCATATCCAAATTAGAATCTGCCAATTTTAATTCATCTTTGTGTTCAAAAATCACAAATCCATACGAATTCGGCTTTGGAGCAAGACTTTCAAATTGAATAGTTGCATAATCATTTAACCCAACTGTACGTTGAAAATCTTTTGGAATAGTTAACGCAAACGATTCAGCTCCATGTATTTTCTGTTGAGCAAAAGCGGTAATACATGTAAAAAGAGAGGCGATGAATAACAATTTTTTCATTGGATGAATTTAGATGACGAATATAAAAAAAGCCTTGATTATCCCAAGGCTATAACGTTATTATTTAAAATAAATTGTTTATTTCGTTGAACAAGAATTATTTCCTGATTGACAAGGCGAAGTTCCTTCTACAATTTTAACACCTTCAACTTCTTTTATTTTACCAAAACCTCCAGCAACGTCAATCAAATTTTCGTAACCACGAGCGCGTAAAATTGAAGAGAAAATCATTGAACGATATCCTCCTGCACAATGTACTAAATAGGTTTCTTCAGGATCGATTAATTTCATAGATTCATTGATGAAATCTAAAGGAGCTGTAATTGCACCTTCTACGTGAGAAGTTTCATATTCACCTGGCTTACGAACGTCCAAAACTTTTAATTCAGTTTCATCAACTAACTCTACAAACTCTTCTGGAGAAACCGAAACAATTTCATCGAAATCTTTTTCAGCCTCAACCCAAGCTTGGAAACCATTGTTCAAAAATCCGATTACATTGTCATATCCGACACGAGCCAAACGTGTTACCGCTTCCTCTTCTTCACCAATTTCTGCAATTAACAAAATTGGTTGTTTGATATCTGTGATTAATGTACCAACCCAAGGTGCAAAATTTCCTTTAATTCCAATATTGATGGAGTTTGGAATAAATCCAGCTGCAAAAGTTTGAGGATCGCGAACATCTAAAATTAACGCATTTGTATCTTCCGCAACTTGCATAAATTCGTCTGGAAATAAAGCTTTATTCGCACGTTCTTTCACTACATCCAAAGATTCAACACCCAATTTGTTCATCATTACATTTTCTGGAAAATAGAATGGAGGAGGCATTAATCCTGAAGTTAATTCAGTAATAAATTCCTCTTTTGTCATAGAAGGATTCAAAGCATAATTCACTTCTTTTTGATGTCCTAGCGAATCAAAAGTTTCTTTACTCATGTTTTTTCCACAAGCAGAACCCGCTCCGTGTGCAGGATATACGATAATATCATTAGCTAAAGGCATAATTTTGTTTCGTAAAGAATCAAATAAATAACCAGCTAATTTTTCTTGCGTTAAGTCTGTATTTAATTTTTGAGCTAAATCTGGACGACCAACATCACCAATAAATAAAGTATCTCCTGTAAAAATTGCATAATCTTTACCGTTTTCATCTTTCAATAAATACGTTGTACTCTCCATGGTATGACCTGGTGTGTGTAAAGCTGTAATAGTTATATTTCCTAAAGAAAAAACTTCGCCATCAGTTGCGATATGTGTATCAAAATTTGGTTCCGCAGTTGGACCATAAATAATTGTAGCACCAGTTTTTTGCGCCAAATCTACATGTCCTGAAACGAAATCTGCATGAAAATGCGTTTCGAAAATGTATTTGATTTTTGCATTGTCTTTTGTCGCTTGATCGATGTAAGATTGTGTTTCTCTCAACGGATCAATAATTGCAACTTCACCATTGCTTTCTATATAATAAGCACCTTGCGCAAGACATCCGGTGTAAATTTGTTCAATTTTCATAAGAATGATTTAGTGTGTAAAAATACAAATATTTAAATTTAGAATTTTCCTCTGATGGATGAATTCTGATACTTTTCTTCTATTTAAACTCAAATAAGATTGATAGTTAACTTAAAATTTATGAATGAAATCATAGGTTATTTGGCAATCTTTTTTAGATTAATAAATAATTCGGTTTTAGCTCTTGGCGGAATAGAATTGTAACAATTTTCCATGACTTTGAAATCAAAATAATCATTGAAATACGTCTGATATTCAGTTTTATCACCTCCAAAAGGAGGCGTTTCATTTCCGAATTCTCTGTTGAATAATACACCAACTAATTTTCCGTTTTCGGTTAGCAGTTCATTCATTTTGATACTATAGCTTTGACGTAATTTTGGATCTAATGCACAGAAAAAAGTTTGTTCTAAAATCAAATCAAATTCACCATCTAACTCAAAAAAATCTTGATGAAGAACTTTGATATTGGGATTATGTTTAAATTTTTCTTTGATTTTTTCGACTACAATTTCCGAAATATCAATCAATGTAATATTCGTAAAACCTTGTTCCAAAAGATATTCTGCTTCGTAAGCATTTCCACAACCTGGAATCAGAATTCTGATATTTTTATCTTCCAATTGATCGATATACTCTTTTAGTGGAGTAGAAGGAGCTTTTAAATCCCAACCAGTTTGATTTGTGATGTATTTATCGTTCCAAAAATTTTCGTTCAGTTCCATACTTTAAATTATTGAATTATAAATTCTTCGATGAACATAAAAATTGCCATTAAAATAATGAAGATTGCAAATGTTCGTTTTAGAAATTGTACTGGTAAAAATTTGTTGATGTAGGTTCCGACAAGAATTCCAACCATAGAAATTCCAATGAAAACACTCAAAAAACTCCAATCAATTTTGATGTGTAAAGCATCACCAATAAAAAATCCGATAAGTGAATTGATGGCAATAATTACCAACGAAGTTGCCGAAGCTCTTTTCATATCTAATTTTGCAACCATCATTAATGCCGGAACAATCAAAAAACCACCGCCAGCACCAACCATTCCTGTTAATCCTCCGATTAAAAATCCTTGAATTAATAAAAGAGGATTTAGCTTATCATTTTTCTGATTAATTTGTTCTTCTTTCTTCCCTTTTAACATAGAAATAGCTGCGAAAACCATCAGAATAGCGAATAAACCAAACATTGCCATTCGACGTGTGACGATAAAATCGCCTATAGAAAATAAATTACTTGGCAGGGCAGGAATTAAAAATGCACGAACCAATGTAATTCCAACAACAGCTGGTAATCCAAATTGAAAAACGACTTTCCAATCAACCATTTTTTGCGAAGCTTGCTTTATTCCTCCAATCAATCCTGTCGATCCAACGATGCATAATGAATAAGCAGTAGCAATTTTTTCGTCGAAATGAAAAATATACGCTAAAATAGGAACGGCTAAAATAGATCCACCACCACCAAGAACTCCCATAATTAGTCCGATGAAGAAGGCACCTACAAAACCAAAAAACTCTATAAAATCCATTTTTTTCTCTCGATTTTTACAAATCTATAGCAAATACAATAACAATTACTATAGGTATATTATGAAATATTGTTGTAAATTAATACAAATGCCTACTAAATCAATAGACGTGTATTATTTTACTTTTTTTAATTATTATGCAAATTTGGTGTAACATTTTCAAAAAAACTGCTACTAATGTTACATAAGCATAATAGATAAAAACTTAAAAAATACTAAATGAAGAAAATTTTTATGTCTATCTTATTTGCAGGATCAGCATTATTTGGTCAGCAAATAAAATTTGATGAGTATACTCTAGCAAACGGATTGCATGTTATCCTTCATCAAGATAATTCTGCTCCAGTTATTACAACAGGTGTTATGTATCACGTAGGTTCGAAAGATGAGCAAGTTGGTAAAACAGGTTTTGCACACTTTTTTGAGCATTTATTATTTGAAGGAACAGAGAATATTAAGAGAGGTGAATGGTTCAAAATTGTTTCTTCTCATGGAGGTTCTAACAATGCGAATACAACAACGGACAGAACATATTATTACGAAACTTTTCCATCAAATAATTTAGAATTAGGATTATGGATGGAATCTGATCGTTTGCGTCAACCAATCATCAATCAAATTGGCGTCGATACACAAAAAGAAGTTGTAAAAGAAGAAAAACGTTCTCGTTTAGACAATCAACCTTATGGTAAATTTTCGTACGGAGAAGCGGTTAATCCTCATGTTTTCAAAAAACATCCTTACCGTTGGAGTGTAATTGGTTCTTTTGAGGATTTGAGTAATGCAAAATTAGACGATTTCAAACACTTTAGTCAAACTTTTTATGTGCCAAATAATGCTGTATTAGTTGTTGCGGGTGATTTTAATAAAGACGAAGCAAAGAAATTAATTGAGAAATATTTTGGTGTAATTCCAAGAGGAAAAGATGTTGTGAAAACTGTTGAGAAGGAAGATCCAATTACATCAGAAATTCGTGCAACAGAATATGATGCAAATATTCAGATTCCTTTATTGGCGATTAATTATCGTACGCCAGATAACAAATCAAAAGATGCTTATGCATTAGAAATGTTATCAAGCTATTTAACAGGTGGAAAATCATCAGTTTTATATAAAAAATATGTTGACGAGAAAAAAGAAGCATTACAAATATTTGCTTTCAATCGTCAAATGGAAGATTACGGAATTTATTCAATCGGAATTTTACCTCAAGGAGAAGTTTCTTTGGATAAATTAGAAGGAGATTTACAACAAGATATAGAAAAAGTTCAAACAAATTTGATTTCTGAAGAAGATTACCAAAAAATCTTAAATGGAATTGAAAATAGTTTTGTGGCTTCAAAATCGGGTGTTCAAAACATTGCACATGCTTTAGCGGATGCTTATATGTTGGGCGGAGATACAAATAAAATCAACGAAGAATTGAAAGTTTATCAATCTGTAACAAGAGAAGATATTCGCAATGTTGCTAAAAAGTATCTAAACAAAAACCAACGTGTAATTATTCATTATTTACCAGAATCTAAAAAAGCTGCAAAATAAAAAACAACCGAATTATGAAAACAAAAATATTATCTCTTGCAATCGCTTTTATGGCAGTTAGCTTAAATGCGCAAGTGGCGATTCCAATGCCAAAACCAGGTCCAGCACCGACGGTTAATTTAGGAAAATCGAACGAATTCAAATTAAAAAATGGTTTAACAGTTATCGTTGTTGAAAATCATAAATTACCACGAGTTTCTGCTACATTAACAATCGATAATCCTCCATATGCATTAGGTGCAAAAAAAGGAGCAGAGTCTTTGTTGGGCGAAATGTTGGGAACAGGAACAAAAACAAAATCGAAAGATGATTTCAATAAACGTATTGAGTTTTTAGGAGCTCGCGTTAATTTTTGGGAAGAAGGAGCTTCTGCAAGTTCTTTAACTAAGTATTTTAACGAGATTTTTGGTTATATGGCTGATGGAGCTATGAATCCAAACTTTACTGAAAGTGAATTTGCTGATGTTAAAAAACGTTACATCGAAGGTTTAAAGTCGAATGAAAAATCTGTAGAAGCAGCAGCATCTCGCGTTTCGAATATATTAGTTTATGGAAAAAATAATCCTTTCTCAGAATTTGATACACCAGCCCAAATTGAGAAAATTACATTGCAAGATGTGAAGGATTACTACAATACCTACTACAAACCAAACAATGCTTATTTGATTGTTGTTGGAGATATTTCGACAAAAGATGTAAAAGCATTGGCGGAGAAAAACTTTGATTCTTGGCAAGCAGGAAAATTAAATATTCCAGCATTTCCAAAAGTAGAAGAGGTTACAAAAACGGAATTAAACGCGATTAATATGCCTAATGCAGTGCAATCTGTGGTTTCAGTTTCGTATCCAGTTCAGTTGACGAAGAAAGATCCAGATTATTATGCAGCGTTAATTGCGTCGTCTATTTTAGGAGGAGATTTTAATTCGAAATTGAATATGAATCTTCGTGAAGCGCATGGTTGGACATATGGTGCACGTGGTGGAGTTTCTGATTCTCGTTACATTGGACGTTTCAGTACAAATGCAACTGTTCGTAACGAAGTGACGGATTCTGCAATCGTTGAGACGATGAAAGAAATCAAAGGAATGACGGTAAATAAAATCGACCAAAAAATGTTGGACGATGTAAAAGCGAAATTCTTAGGAAACTTTATTTTGACTTTAGAAAGTCCTTCTACGGTTGCTAACCAAGCTTTAACGAAAAAGACAAATCAATTATCAGATAGTTTTTATGCAGATTATATCAAAAATATAAATGCAGTAACAATTGATGATGTTTTACGTGTTTCGAAAAAATATTTCCGTCCAGATCAAGCAAAAATCAATGTAACAGGGAAATTAGAGCAAATTGCTCCAGCTTTAGAAAAGTTAGGTTATCCAGTTAATTACTACGATTCTTTCGGAAATAAAACTGATAAACCAACATCTGGTGCAAAAACTACAACAGTTACTGTCGCTCAAATCACAGATAATTATTTCAAAGCTATTGGTGGCGCGGATAAAGTGAAAGCTGTAAAATCGATTGCTCAAAAAGGAAAAATAGAGACAATGGGAATGAGTGGAGACTATGTCATAAAAAATGCAACACCTAATAAAACTGCAACTGAATTCACGATTATGGGAATGACTATTAAACAAGTTTTTGATGGTCAAAAAGGTTATATGTCTCAAGCAGGTCAAAAAATGGATTTACCAGCAGATATGACAGCTCCTTTGTTTAAGACAAATTCATTATTTACGCCTTTGTCAGAAGGGTATAAAACGGCTAAAGTAGAAGGAATCGTTTCTGAAAACGGAGTTGAATATTACAAAGTTGTTGCTGCAGATATTTCTCGTACAGATTTTTATGATGTAAAAACTGGTTTGTTAATGAAATCTGAGCAAAAAATGAAATCTCCACAAGGTGATATGATTGCAACGACAATTAACAAAGGATATAAAACGTTTGATGGAATATTAATGCCTTCTGAAATGATAACAGAAACTGGTCCACAAACGATCAAAATTATTATCGATGCAACAGAAATTAATAAAAACGTTTCTGACGCAGATTTTAAATAACAATTCTTTTAAATATTTTTCAAATTAAAAGGCAATTCGTATTTTTCGGATTGTCTTTTTTATGTGACTATTATGAATAAATACTTTTTTCTAATTATAATCTTGATTTCAAGTTTGTGTTTTGCACAGTTACCAAAAGGTAATACTTTTATTTATGAGTTAAGTTCTGATGTAGAATTTAAATCGTCAAAATCTTTTGATTTGATAAAATCAACTTCGAATCCTGTTGAATATATTTATACGTATAACGGAGAGCAAGCTTTGTTTGTTCCGATTGAAAAGTTGAATAATTCCCAAACTTTAGAAATTGATATGGTACAAATTTTTGTAAGAGCAAATGGTATGTTTTATTATGATTATAAAAATCAATTTATATCGAATAAAAAAAATCTAATGAATAAAGAATATCTTGTGACTTCAAAGTTTGATGATTTATACTGGATTGATTTGAACGAAACAGAAGAAATAAACGGAGTTCTTACCAAGAAATATAATACAAAACGTAAAGATAAAGGATTAAAAGAGGATAAAATTATTACTACAACTATTTGGGTTGACGAAACATATTCTGATAATATTGCGCCTTTTGGATTGATGGGTTTGAAAGGAATTATTGTTAAAGCAAACTTTAATGGAGGAAACAATTTAATTTTAAAACGAATTGAAACAAATCCTTTAAAAGAAATAAAACCACTTAACGCAAAAAATGAGGTAACTAAAGAAGAATTTCAAGAAATTATAGACCAACGTATGCTTGAATATCGTAGAAAAAGAGCAGAAAAACTTGAGATTAATAACTGAAAATTATTTTTAAAAATGAATAAATCTTATTTTTGAGAAAATTTTAATCAAAAAACAAAATATATAATGGCAACAATCAATTGGCAAACGGTAAAGGAATACGAAGATATCACGTTCAAGAAATGTGATGGAGTAATGCGTATAGCATTTAATCGTCCTGAAGTTCGTAATGCATTTCGCCCAAAAACTGTTTTCGAATTATTAGATGCTTTTCAATTAGCAGAAGAAGATCGTGAAGTTGGTGTAATTTTATTGACAGGAGAAGGACCATCTGCAAAAGATGGTGGTTGGGCTTTTTGTTCTGGAGGTGATCAACGCGTTCGTGGTGCAAAAGGTTATGAAGGACAAGATGGTGTTGGACGTTTGAATATTTTAGAAGTTCAGCGTTTAATTCGTTTTTCGACAAAAGTTGTTGTAGCCGTTGTAAATGGTTGGGCAGTAGGAGGAGGACATTCTTTGCACGTGGTTTGTGATATGACATTGGCTTCTAAAGAACATGCGATTTTCAAACAAACTGATGCAGATGTAGCTTCATTTGATGGTGGTTACGGTTCGGCTTATTTGGCAAAACAAGTTGGTCAAAAACGTGCCCGTGAAATCTTTTTCTTAGGTCTTAATTATTCTGCACAAGAGGCTTACGATATGGGAATGGTGAATTTAGTTGTTCCGCATGACGAGTTAGAACAAGTTGCTTTTGATTGGGCACAAGAGATTTTAACAAAATCGCCAACAGCAATTAAAATGTTGAAATATGCATTCAATTTGGTAGATGATGGTTTAGTTGGACAACAAATTTTTGCAGGTGAAACAACACGTTTTGCATATGGTACAGAAGAGGCTGTAGAAGGTCGTAATGCATTCTTAGAAAAACGTCCAAGAGATTTTTCTAAATTTAGATAAGAAAATTTTCAAAATATAAACGAAAAGCGATGTTTAACATCGCTTTTTTTATTTCTATAAAATCAATTACTTTTACTCAAAACCTAATTAATTTGTGATAATAGATTTTCCTGTATCCATTGAAATTTTTGGACATTCAGTCTTAATTCATCCTATTCTCGAATCGGTCGGAATTTTTATTGCGATGCGTTATTATGCATTTCTACGAAAACGAAACAAATCAAGTTTATCGATAACACAATCGTTTAGTATAATTATAGGCGCTTTAATTGGTGCACTTTTGGGATCTAAAATAATTGGAACATTAGAAAATCCGCAAGCTCTTTTGGATGCAAAAAATCCTTTTCTCTTTTTCTGGACAAGTAACACAATCATAGGTGGTTTAACCTTTGGTTTAATTGGTGTAGAACTCACAAAAAAGATAATTAGATACAAAGAAAGTACAGGAGATTTGATTACTTTTCCTTTGATTTTAGCGATGATAATTGGACGAATTGGTTGCTTTTTAACAGGCGTTTATGAACAAACATATGGAATAGAAACAACATCTATTTTCGGAATGGATTTAGGCGATGGATTGTTACGTCATCCAGTTGCTTTGTACGAAATTGTTTACCTTATTTTGCTTTGGATAGTTTTAAAAATCGTTCAGAAAAAATATATTTATCCTTCTGGATATTTGTTTCAAATCTTTATGCTGGCTTATTTTGTGTTTCGTTTCTGTTTAAATTTTATCAAACCAATACATCCCATTTTTTTAGGATTAAGTTCTATTCAAATTACTTGTGTTGGTGTTATTTTTTATTATATCTTTAAGTTATCACAACTTAAATCTAACTAATGGAATCTTTATTTACAATTGTTTTTATTTTACTTCTTATTGGTTCTGTACTTTCTGTAGCAGGTTTTATTTTGTACTTATTTACAAAGAATAAAAATGAGATAGAAAGTGTAGAAATGTCTCTAAAACTAATGGTTTGGGGAATAGGGATTTTACTTGCTTCGGGTTCAATTTGTGGCTTAATTTTAATTGGAAACTAATATGATATATTCAGTAATATTTGCAGAAGGAGGATTTGGAAACGATTTTATTTATGTTATTATAGCAATTTTAGCAGTAATTGCACTTATTGGAGGCGCTGTTGGAACAGTAATTTCGCTAATCATAAATTCTATTTCTGGAAAAAGTAAATCTTCAAAATACTATTTAATGATTTTTGGAATGTGTGCATTGGTTACACTTATTATTTCAGGAATGGTTTGTGGATCTATGTAAACATCGTACCTTTCATTAAAACTTAAATCTACTTAAAACTTATATTATGCCGGTTAGAAATTACACGTATTACGATTATACAATTTCACTTTGTCCAGAATGTTTAAAACGTGTTGGTGCAAAAATTATTATCGAGGACGAGAATGTTTTTATGACAAAACGTTGTCCAGATCATGGTTTCTTCAAAACAAAAATAGCAACGGATGTCGATTATTATAAAAACATAAGAAATTACAATAAAGCATCAGAAATGCCTTTGCATTTTGAGACAGATGTAGAATATGGTTGTCCGTACGATTGTGGTTTGTGTGTCGATCACGAGCAACATTCGTGTTTATCAATTGTTGAGGTGACGGATCGATGCAATTTAACGTGCCCTACTTGTTACGCCATGTCATCGCCACATTACGGTTCTCATCGTAGTTTAGAGCAAATAGAAGCGATGTTTGATACCATTGTTAAAAATGAAGGCGAACCCGATGTGGTTCAAATTAGTGGCGGAGAGCCAACAATTCATCCACAATTTTTTGAGATTATGGAAATTGCAAAATCAAAACCAATTAAACATTTGATGTTGAATACAAACGGAATTAGAATTGCGAATGATCCAGGTTTTGCAGAAAAATTAGCAACTTATGCACCAGAATTTGAAGTTTATTTACAATTTGATTCATTTAAAAAAGAAGTTTTAGAAGATTTTCGAGGAAAAGATTTGACAGATGTTCGAATGAAAGCTTTAGAAAAATTGAATGAATTAAATCTTTCTACAACTTTGGTTGTTGTTCTTCAAAAAGATAAAAATACGGATGAAATTGGAAAAATCATCGATTTTGCTTTAAAACAAAAATGTGTACGTGGAGTTACTTTTCAACCTGTAGAAATTGCAGGCCGAAACAGAGAAGACTCTATTCATGAAAAAATTACCTTAACGGAAGTTCGTCAAGAGATTCTGAATCAATATCCTCTTTTCAATGGAGATGATATTATTCCGGTTTCGTGTAATCCTGATGCTTTGGCAATGGGATATATGTTAAAATTAAATGACGAGGTAATTCCGTTAACACGCTATATAAATCCTGCCGATTTATTGAATAACGAATCAAAAAATACAATTGTTTACGAACAAGATGAAGAATTGAAAGTACAGTTGTTGGATATTTTTAGCACAGGAATTTCTGTGGATAAAGTACAACCAAAAATGAATCAGTTGCTTTGTTGTTTACCAGAAGTTTGCGCGCCCGAATTGGATTTAGATTACGATAATTTGTTCCGAATAATCATTTTGAATTTTATGGATGCACATGATTTTGATGTTCGTGCTGTTAAAAAGTCTTGCGTACATATCGTCAACAAAGATTTGAAATTAATTCCATTCGAAACAATGAATTTATTTTATCGTGACGAAAAAGCTGCTTATTTAGAAGAATTGAGAAAAGAGGATAAAGTGTTGTTTTAGATGATGATGACAAATTGCTTATTTTTTGGAGATAGTATTACCTACGGCGAATATGACGGGGTTTTGGGAGGTTATGTAGAAATTTTGAAACGTTATTGCCATGCTGAGTTTTATAATAACAATGCAAACGAAGTCAATTGTTTTAATCTCGGAATAGGAGGAGAGACAACAGAAGGTTTAATGAAACGATTTGAAGTTGAGACAAAAGCGCGCTTTTCTCCTGACGAAAATCTAATTTTCTTTTTTTATGGCGCAAATGATTTAGCTGAAAGAAATGATTTAGAATTGGTTTCTCTTGTTAATTTTGAATCAAATCTTTTTGAAGTAATTTCTCAAGCAAAAGAATTTACAGTTAACATTTATGTGATAAGTATTTTACCAATCTCTAAAACGGTTGATGGAATAAAAGTTCCTAAACGTAAATTTCGTACGACTCAAAAAATTGAATTATACAATCAAAAGCTAAAAGAATTAGCACTTCAAAATCAAATAGAATTTATTGATATTTTCTCACGTTTTAATTCAACTAAAGAAGAATTTCTTTCAAAAGATGGTATTCATCCAAATGAAAAAGGATATCAATTTATCGCAAATCAAATCAAACCGATTGTAGAGAAATATTTGTAAAATCTATTTTTGTTGAATTTGACTTCTGTAATATGGAATGATATAATCTTTAAAAAATAAAAAAGTCATTGATCCAGCTATACATGTAAATGGTGCGTTTTGGCTTGTTCCAGTTGGTGAGATCTAAGAAATTAATAATCCAACTAAATATCCGCATAAAGCGTAATAACCAATTTTCAGAATTATTCTTAATGCTTTGTTTTTCATTTTATTAGTGTTTTAATGAAGATATGGTTTTTATTGATAGTAAACAAAATAATCTTTATTCATTATAAATAACTCATTTTGGTTTTGTAACTTTGTTCGCGAAAGTTTATGGTAATTTTTCAAATAAAAAATTAGTATTAACAAACGAAATTTTCTTCGGGGCAAGGCGAAATTCCTTACCGGCGGTTATAGTCCGCGACTCCTTTAACAACTGTTATTGGACTGATTTGGTGAAACTCCAAAACCGACAGTATAGTCTGGATGAGAGAAGAAAATTGAACACAACTGAAAGTCATGAGTGATAAGTGTTAAGTTCTGAGTGAAAAACTCATGACGCACAACTTTGAGCTTATTACTTAACAATGTGTTTCGCCCTGAAGTGAT
This sequence comes from Empedobacter sp. UBA1574, assembly GCF_002322895.1. Taxonomy (NCBI): domain Bacteria; kingdom Pseudomonadati; phylum Bacteroidota; class Flavobacteriia; order Flavobacteriales; family Weeksellaceae; genus Empedobacter; species Empedobacter sp. UBA1574. The sequence continues at coordinate 27,922 of NZ_DCOI01000031.1, forward strand.
GTTTCATGATAAAACAAAAATCAAATGAAAACAATCACACAATTTGGCTCAACAGCCAATGAAAGAATTGCAAATGCAATAAAAGATCTACAAAACGGAAAAGGAATTTTATTAATTGATGATGAAAATCGTGAAAACGAGGGTGATATCATTTTTCCTGCTTCCACAATTACTGCGCCTGATATGGCTTTATTGATTCGTGAATGTAGCGGTATTGTTTGTCTGTGTCTTACACAAGAAAAAGCAGATGAATTGGAGCTAAATCCTATGGTCGAAAACAATAACTCACGTTTTCATACTGCATTTACAGTAACTATTGAAGCAAAAGAAGGTGTAACAACTGGTGTTTCTGCAGCCGATCGTATACAAACGATAAAAACAGCAATTAATCCAATTGCAAAACCGACTGACCTTAATCGACCTGGACATGTTTTTCCTTTAATTGCTCGTCCAAAAGGCGTTATGGAACGTCGAGGACATACAGAAGGAAGTATTGATATTGTGAAATTAGCAGGTTTAGGAAATGAAGCAGTTTTGTGCGAATTGACAAATGTTGATGGTACAATGGCGAAAGTTCCGCAAATTATAGATTTTGCCGAAAAACATGAAATGACTGTTTTGACAATTGAGGATATTTACGAATATCGTCTTCAATTAGAGGAGAAAAAACAATTAGAATTCGCTTAAATTAAACAATAAAATACATCATAAACTTTCAAAAATCTTCGGGTAGAAATACACGAAGATTTTTTTTGATTTTATACAAAATTTATTATCCAAAATCAAGGTAATTTTGAATAAAATCAATGTACATTTAAAAACTTAAAATTCAAATTACAAAATGACATCAGAGGAGAAAGTTCCATCCGTTTGGAAAAATAAAGAATTTATTCCATTCATATTTTTAAGGTTTTCCTTAATCTTTGCTTTATTCATTCAGAGTACGTCTGTTGCGTACGAAATTTTTAAAGTCACTCAGAAAGAAATTTTTCTTGGATTAATTGGTTTAGCCGAGTTTTTACCAATTCTTTTAACTGCTTTTTATGCGGGACAATTGGTCGATAAATTGGATAAACGGATGATCTTGGTACGAAGTATTGGTTGTTTTATGACCGCTTCTTTTGTCTTGATGATTGTTAACTTTCCGTCAGTTCGCCAAGCAATCGGAATTCCTGTTTATTTGGGAATCTGTTATTTTGCATTTTTCATTTTAGGATTGACAAGATCCTTTAGCGGACCAGCTTTATTTGCACTTTTAGCCTTAGTTGTCCGTAAAGAAAACTACACAAAAGCAATTCCAGTTTCTTCGTCTGCATTTATGATTGGATCAGTTTTAGGACCTTTGGCAGGAGGAGTTATTTTAGCAAAATTTGGTATTGAAGCCGCTTTGATAACCGCTTTTACAATTATGTGTATTTCGATGGTGATGATATTATTAATTTCTAAAAAACCAGCAGAAATATCAGAATCAGAATCGACAGAATCGCCAATGATACGTATCAAAGAAGGTTTGAGATTTATTTGGGGAACGCCAATTATATTAGCTGTTTTGAGTTTGGATATGTTTGCGGTTTTCTTTGGTGGAGCAGAATCGTTGTTACCAGCTTTCGTTGAAAAAGTATTGAATCAAGGTTCTGAAGCTTTTGGATTATTACGTTCAGCACATGGAATTGGATCGATTATAATGATGTTTTTCTTGTCGATGATTCCAAGTTTATTAAAAGGAAATGTTGGACCAAAATTATTGGGAGCAGTCGCAATGTTTGGTATTTGCATTATATCTTTCGGATTTAGTCAAAATCTGTATTTATGTTTTGTGATTTTGATGTTTGGAGGTGCTTTTGATGCAATTTCGATGGTAATTCGTCAAAGTATTTTACAAATTAAAACGCCCGAAAATTTGAAAGGTCGTGTTTCATCTGTCAATTCAATATTTGTGAGTTCTTCTAACGAATTAGGAGCTTTAGAAAGTGGAATTGCTGCAACATTTTTAGGGTTAGTTCCAGGAATTATTTTTGGTGGAACAATGACAATTTTAACCGTAATTTTAATTGCATTTTTCATCAAACCTATTCGAAAAGTAACCTTAGAATAAAATATTAAGATAAAAAGAAGTAAAGGTTTTAAAATAAAGTAAAGCGAATCAATTGATTCGCTTTTTTGTTATCTTTAAGAAAATAATTATCAATGAAATCTATTGTTTACTTTTTACTTTTAGGATTTGGTTTGTTGAGTTGTAATAAGGATGAAATTAAAATAAAGGTTGATAAAGTCGAAAATAATATGATACACTTTACAATCAAGAATAACTTCGAAAAAGAATCAATTCGCTTTTTAAAACCTAAACATAATTATTTATGTTATGAAGGAAGTAGTCCTATTAATAATATCTATAAAGATTTTTACATCTTAGATTTTATAAACAGATACTGTAATCTTCCCCTTGTTAA
>NZ_DCOI01000044.1:0-11185 GCF_002322895.1 Empedobacter sp. UBA1574
AATAAACAAAAAGAGAATCCTAAGGATTCTCTTTTTGTTTATTTATTAAAACGTTGCAGCTCCTGCAGTTTCATTTTCTAATTTTCGGTTGATATTTGTTTTCTTACCTGTAGCAAAATCAAAGCTCAAACCAACAACAAACATCGATTTATTATCCCAAATTTTCCCAACACGAGAATAATCTACATATTGTTTGTCCATCGTTTTTTGCTTGTAAGTCGACGGCATGCCGATCCAATACATTCCAGTAGAAAAAGTCCAATTATTGTATTTATAACTCGCAAAAGCATGGTTCATGTTTTCTTGTGTGTACAACAATGCTCCGCCCAGCGTATAATACGGAATATTAAATTGATAATCTACACGAAAGTTTTTGTAAACAGATGATAATGCAAAATAATTTCCGATATAATCATTCTTCAAAATTCTACCATCTTTCGTTTTAAAACGCTCTGTTGCTGGTGCTACATTCACTTTTACCGTTAAAATATCCGTTCCAAAAGGTTTGATAGAACCTGTAATTTGAACACCGTAACGTTGCGAATTTTGAGCATTTTCGTACGTTAATTTATACCCTTCTACATTTCCATTGATGATATTTTGCAAATACAATTGATTGATCGGATCTTTTGTATAATAATAAAATGCGTTTGTATTTAAATCAAAATATTTTGAATTGAAGGAATAAATCAAATTATTTCCAAACGATTTCTGAATGGTTAAATACGGATTTCCTTCTTGTGTAATATTTTCCACAATCTGAATCACGTTTTTACTCAATGCCGAATTCCAAGGACTTGTTGGCTTATATGAACTCGAAAAACGTATATTTTGATTCTTCGCTAATTCGTAACCTAATACTAATTTTGGCGTAAACGTCCATGTATCTGTGTTTGTATCTTCATTCTTGTTATGAACATTCGTCAACCCAACACCTAAACGATACGACAGTTTTTTCGCTTTTCCAGAATATTCAGAATAGATATATTGTTCTAAATAATTTACTTTATTATTCGAAGGACCATTCAAGTTTTCTAATTTATTATCAATCGAATTATTCGAAATTCGATAACCAGAATTTAATTTTCCTTTCTCGAAACTATGTGTATACGCTATTTCTCCTACAATTCCTTTTTGATCAGCTTCTAAATTTGTCAAATAATTATATTGTTCAGCACCAGAAATTGTTTCCCATTCGCGCGTTTCGTCAATCGATTTCGTTGTATACATCGATCCAACTACATTTAAACTTAACTCATCTTTCTTTCCTAATTTTCTCGAATAATAAAGATCTAATGTTGGTTTTGAATAATTAGAATTAGAATGTTTATAGGTTGAATGATTGTTTAATAAACTATTTTGATAGAACAAACTTGTGCCATTCGCATAAGCAAAACTCGAACTGATATTCATATCCAACTTTGCTTGAAAAGCATATTTATCCGAATCCGAATTGGTATATCGCAATGCAATTGTTTGATCCGTATATCCAAAATATTCGTTGCGCTGATTTTCTGTTCTGTAATGAATATTATTTAAGTTATAATCATAAATATTCATCGAAGTACGATCTTTATAATCTCTCAGATAAATGTTATACTCTAATCCAAAGTTACTTTTTCCTTTCGTAAAATTCGCATAAGCAGAACCATTTATAAAACCTGTTGTAAACGCCGAAGTGAGATCCGCACCATATACATAACCATTTTCTGGATTACGCGTAATCAAATTCACCACTTGATCTGCACGATTTGCATAACGCGCTGGCGGAATATCAAAATACTCAACACGCACCACATCTTGCGGTTTCACAGCACGAATTTGATTATCTGTTGCCTCAATTCCATTAATCAATAACAAAGTCGTTCCACCTTTTGTACTTTGTATCGTATTCGAAATTGGATCAACTTGTAATTCTGGTAACGTATTTAACAAATCTTTTGCGTAACGCGCTTTTTCCAACGCTTCTTTATCGAAGGTATAAACTGTTTTGTCCGCAAACATTTTTTTGCGTTGCGATTGAACTAAAACTTCTTTTATTTCGATTGGATTATAGTCGGTTGAGTCCTGCTTTTCATCTTGTCCAAAAGCAAAAATTCCTGATAATGTAACAGCAAGTACAAAAAATTTCTTCATGGTTAATTCTTCTATTAAGAGTTAGTGTATATTTATATGACGCATGAAGAACAAATAAGTTACATAAGAATTGCAATTATTTTTGATAACTTTACGCTAAACAAGATTTTTGAGTTTGAAAAAATTATTTCTTTTTATCGCACTTTTTACAAGTTTCAATTTATTATATGCGCAAGAGCAAGCCGAACGTTCGTTGACAGAATATCGTGTCGAAAGTTTTCAAACGCCTTTAGTTACGAAAAAAATGCTATACGATTGGTTAGGAAAATGGGACAATGTTTTGTACACTGAAAACAATCAACCGTTGTTAGTTTGGTCAAATAAAAATATCATTAATGAATCAAATGAAACTTTTACTTTGATTGCATCGAGTGTAGAAAATGATGAAGAAATGTATGGAACTGTTCAGATTTTGACAAGCAAAAAACAAGATGCTTTAGCGAAAGATTCTCCTTTTAGAGAATATTTAAACGAGTTTCTAAAAACCATTTCGAAGAAAGAAAATAAAAACAAAAAGTTTTATAAAGAATATATTAAGGTGATTTATTAAAACTATATCATAAAAAAATCCTTCAAGAAAAACTTGAAGGATTTATATTTTTATAGGAATTAAATTTCTTAATTATTTCGTTTGAAAAAAGAATCGACAAACTCCATTTTATTGAAAGCTTGTAAATCATTGATTCCTTCACCAACACCAATATATTTAACTGGAATCTGAAATTGATCTGAAATCCCAATTACTACTCCTCCTTTTGCTGTTCCATCTAATTTTGTAACCGCTAAAGAAGAAACTTCTGTTGCTTGTGTAAATTGTTTCGCTTGTTCAAAAGCATTTTGACCTGTAGAACCATCTAACACTAATAAAACTTCGTGAGGCGCATCTGGAATTACCTTTTGCATCACACGTTTTATTTTTGTCAACTCATTCATCAAGTTAATTTTGTTATGCAAACGTCCTGCTGTGTCAATCAAAACAACATCTGCATTTTGGGCAACTGCCGACTGAATGGTATCAAATGCAACCGAAGCAGGATCAGAACCCATCGCTTGTTTTACAATTGGTACACCTGCGCGCTCCGACCAAATTACTAATTGATCTACAGCCGCTGCACGAAATGTATCTGCTGCACCAAGAACCACTTTAAGTCCTTGTGATTTGAACTGAGAAGCCAATTTACCAATCGTCGTTGTTTTACCAACTCCATTTACTCCGACCACCATAATAACATATGGTACATCTTTCTTTGGAATCGAAAAACCATTTGTATCTTCGATATTATTTTCGGAAAGTAAGCCTGCAATTTCTTCGCGAAGAATTAAATCTAGCTCAGAAGTCGAAACATATTTATCACGTTCTACACGTTCTTCTATTCGACGAATAATTTTGATCGTTGTTTCAACACCGACATCAGAAGAAATCAATACTTCTTCTAAATCATCTAAAACCTCATCGTCTACTTTAGATTTACCTACTACAGCGCGACTGATTTTATCAAATAGAGAAGTTTTAGATTTTTCTAATCCTTCATCTAATTTTTCTTTGCTTTCTTTACCTAATATCTTTTTGAACCAACTCATTAATAAGCTAAATTTCTTAAAATTTTGTACGAAGATACATAAAATATAAGGAAATAAAAAAGCCGCCCTGAAAACGAGGCAGCTCAATTAACCTTAAATATTTTTTGTTAAGGAGATGATTTGATTATTTCGTGAAGAAAGAATCTGCTTCATCAGCGTTAACTACTTTTTCAACAAATACGTAAGCTCCAGATTTTGGAGATTTTACCATTTTGATAACTTTGGTCATTTTTTTAGACCCAGTTTGTAGGGTTGCTACCGTTTTCTTTGCCATCGTCTAAAATTTTATTATTTAATCTCCTTGTGAATTGTATACTTTTTCAATACTGCGTTGTATTTTTTCAACTCCATACGATCTGGAGTATTTTTTTTGTTTTTAGTTGTGATATAACGAGACATTCCTGGCATACCACTTTCTTTATGCTCTGTACATTCTAAAATAACCTGTACTCTGTTTCCTTTTTTTGCCATGGTGTCTTAAATTATTTGATTAAACCTTCTTTACGTGCACGTTTAACAGCCTCATCAACTCCTAATTTGTTGATTGTTTTTAAACCGTGTGCAGAAACTCTTAATGTAATCCACTCACCAGTTTCTGGCATAAAAAATCTCTTTTTGAACAAATTCACTTCAAAAGTGCGTTTTGTTTTATTATTAGCATGAGAAACATTGTTTCCCACTAATCTCTTCTTACCTGTAATTTGACAAATTTTTGACATCTTATTTTGTATTGTCCTATTTTAAACGGAGTGCAAAGTAACAAATTATATATTACTTATACAACTCTTTAGGTTATTAATTTTATATTTTTTTCTTATTTTGTTTATATAACAACTTCTGCGCAAGAGTATAAGCCAAGATAATTCCCATTACCAACAGCGCTATCCTCGCGATTACATCGCCATATTTTGTATAAAACGTTAATTCACTATTCATTAAAATTGTACCATTTAAGGCACCCTGCTCTCCATATGGTAAAGACTTCATTATATCTCCTCGCTGATTAACGAAAGCCGAAATACCTGAATTTGCAGATCTAACGATAGCGCGTCTATTTTCAATAGCTCTCAAATTACCATATAATAGTAATTGACGATGACCATCGGTAGAGCCCCACCAAGAATCGTTGGTCATTGTGAATATAACATTTGCGCCTTCTCTCACATATTCTGTCGTATAGTCTCCGTAAATAGATTCGTAACATATAACCGGAGCAACAGTAGCGTTGTTTGTTTTATTCTTGAAAACAGAACGATGAGGTTGAATCCCCAACGTTTTTGTTGTGCCGCCAAAGTTAAGCATAAATTCTCCAATAATTGGCATTAAAATGTTTCGATATGGAAAAATTTCTACTCCAGGTACTAATTTACTCTTATGATAAACTTCTATCGAATCGTTTCCACTTATCTGCAAAGCCGAGTTATAAGCGTCGTACCACGTAATTCCATCTCTCATAACAGAAGCCGTTTCCGATGCTAAAGATTGCATTGGATAAATTCGCATGATAGATGCTCCTGTTACAAAATGTAAATCTTTTTTGGTTTTTGTCCATTGCTGAATGTCTTGTATAATTAAATCATCATACATATTATCAAAAATCAAAGCAGATGATCCAGGTACGGCTGTTTCTGGTGCAACAACAAATTGAGTTTTTGGTTTAATATTTTTCAGTGCCAATTGTTTCAATTCTTCATAAATCTGCAAACCATCTTTCATATACTTTTCGTTGTATGGATCAAGATCTGGCTGAAGAACTAACACATCAAGTGCTTTTCCCTTTTCTTCGTAATTCGCATAAATAATATAAGAAATACCAATTGGCACAGCAATTAATAATCCAGCATAAATACCTAATTTGTTTAGATACCTCATTTCTTTCTTATTAATATAAGCCGTCAAATAATAGAATACCGTAATATTAACTAACCAAATCCAAAGTGCACCTCCAAAAGTTCCTGTGTATTCGTACCATTGCACCCATTCGTAATATTTTGCAAAACCATTTCCAAGGTTAAACCAAGGCCAAGTTAGTTCCCAATTCAAGGTTAGTTTGTCAAAACTCATCCAAATCGCAGGAAGAAAAACCAATCCATATAAATTACCCGCTTTTGTTTTGACAAAATGATACAACTGAAAAACAATTGACATAAACAACGAATTCGCTACAACGGGAATCAAATAAGCGCTCCACGAATTGTGCAAATCTCCATTCGCGTCCGTTTCTTGTGCATAATGCAACCACCAAATTACAATCGCATTCCAAATAAAGAAAGCTAAAAACGAAAGTCCGAAAATTTTACGTCCTTTTTTCTTAAATTCTGCGCATTGAGTGATTTGATGTTCTGCCAACATCAAGGGTACAAATCCTATAAATAATAACAATGGAAAGCCGTGCGATGGCCAACCTGCTGTTAATAATAATCCTGATAAGATTGCGTATGCAATGTATTTTTTCATGTCACAAATTTATAATTTCATCATTCAATAACCGATGATATTTGTTTGGAATATTTTATAAATCATTTTGGATGAGAACCTGAAACAAGTTCAGGTTAACTTTCTCTGTCGTGTTGAACTCGTTTCAATATCTCATTCAATTTTAATATATAATATGCGTATCGATATAATAATTTGGATTAATTGTTACATCAATCGCTTTTGTAATCGTTGAATTATTAATTGTTTGCCAATCAGTCGTTGGATTGATTGTTACTTCAGAATCTTTCAAATGTAACGGCATTGCAAATCCATCCACCACATTCGTATATCTATATTCAACTTTATTTCCATTTTGTTTAAGCTCTAAAGTCGGTATTTTAACTGTTCTTAAATATTGATTGAAAAAAGCGTTCAAATTTAAACCAGAAAACTTCGCAATATAATTTTCAATTTGTTCTGTAGTTACAGTTTGATGATAAAATTCTTTGTTTAATCCACGCAACATTTGTCTGAATTTTTCATCATTATTCATCCAAGTTCTCAACGTGTGAATCATATTTGCACCTTTATAGTACATATCACCACTACCCTCTTGGTTTACGCCATACACGCCGATAATTGGAATATCATTTTGGATTGCCTTTCTCGTTCCACGCACATATTCGCTTGCCGCATCTTTTCCATAATAAGTTTCTGTGAACAAAGTTTCCGAATAAGCCGTAAACGCTTCGTGAATCCACATATCTGCCACATCCTTTTCGGTAATATTATTCCCAAACCATTCGTGACCAGCTTCATGAACGATGATAAAATCCCATTTCAATCCCCAGCCAGAACCTGATAAATCACGACCTAAATAACCATTCTCGAATTTATTTCCGTACGCAATTCCAGATTGATGCTCCATTCCTAAATGCGGAGCTTCTACAATCTTGAAAGAATCTTCGTAAAAAGCATAAGGTCCAAACCAATATTCAAAACTTTTCAACATCAATTTTGCTTGTTCAAACTGCGATTTTGCTTTATCTATATTATAATCTAACACATAATAATCTAAATCCAATTTACCTTTTTCGCCTTCGAAAGTATCTTTGAAATTGACATAATGTCCGATATAAGGAATGATATTATAATTATTGATTGGATTAACAACTTTCCATGTAGAAGTTGTTTTACCATTTTTCTCTTTTTTAGAAACTAATCGTCCATTACCAACTCCTACCAAATTTTTTGGTGTGATAATTTCCAATTCCATTCCATTATCTGGTTCATCGCCTAAATAATCTTTGTTCGGAAACCAAGCACTTGCACCCAAACCTTGCACGGCAACAGACATCCAATCGCGACCTTTTTCATCTTTCGCAAAAATCCAACCACCATCCCAAGGTGCTCTCACCGCAACACGAGGATTTCCATTGTATTCTAATTCTAATTGATTCGACGTATTCTTGATATTTTTTCCGACATTAATAAAATAAACATTTCCATCACGTTTGAAATCAGAAATTTTCTTTCCATTCAATTTTACAGCCGAAACCATCATCGGATCTTGTAAATCTATCTGCAATAAATCTGATTGTTGAGGAGCAATTTTATCAAACGTAATTGTCGTTTTTCCTTTTATCGATTTTGACTGATAATCTGGTTCTACACTTACTTTATATTTTTTAACATCCCACCAATTTCGGAATTCATTATTCGTTCCGCGAAGCGAATCTTGTCGCGTAAACTCTTGTTTGTTATTAAGTACTTGTGCATTTGTTGTTATCGAGATCAAGCCAAGTAATAGTACTAATTTCTTCATAGTCATTTTTAAAACATATCAAAAATAAGATTATATATTTGATAAATAAGCCAAAAAGCTATGATTACAGAAAAATTTAAGGAAAGAATAAATTATTTAAAAAATAATCACTTAATCGTTGAAGCATTGTACGAAATTTTAGATGAATTGAAATTAAAACATAATGCTTTTACAGGTTTTACGTTTCGAGAAGAAATCGATCCAAAAGGTTTTTTATTGACTGCAGAAGGTGAAGAAAAAACAGGAATTACAATTCGTGTTCCGCGTAATATTCTTGATTTTGATTTAGTATTACTTTCCAATGTTTTGATGCACGAAATGGTACATGTTTTTCAGCGTTCGGGCGAAAATCAAATTGAATTGCGAGAAGAACGCGAATGGCAAGCGTATACAGAAATGATTTTTCATAAACAATTTCCAAACGTTCCTCCATTGACTAATTTTTACATCAAACAATTTGGCGAAAAAGCGTTGACGTATTATAACCGAATGCCAGATAACATGAAAACGAAATATGCGAATGAAAAAACTGATTTAGAAAAAATTCTGCAAACGATTTACGATAAAGAGAATAAACTAAAAGAAGAACCAAAACCTGAAAATAATACTGAAACAATTTCTTGGCAAGATTTCGAGAAAGTTGATATGAGAATTGGGACAATTATCAGTGCAAATAATTTTCCGAAAGCAAGAAATCCTGCTTATCAGTTAGAAATTGATTTTGGTCCGTTAGGAATCAAGAAAAGTTCGGCACAAATTACATCGCTTTATAACAAAGAAGAATTGATTGGAAAACAAATAATGGCTGTGGTTAACTTTCCGAAAAAACAAATTGCCACTTTTATGAGCGAATGTCTCGTGATGGGCGTTTATGGAAATAATAATGATGTTATTCTCTTGAATCCCGAACGAAAAGTTGAAAACGGAAGTAAGATTGGGTAATATTGAGATTGAGACTAAGACTGAGATAAAGTTTGAGTTTAAGTATATAACTTAACGCTGACATTTTATCAACCAATAAACTGACTTTTTTATCGATAAATAATCAAATCATTAATCATAATCTGACAACCTGACATCTAAAATCTATTGGATGTCATTTTTTTTATGTTGGCACAAAGATTGACTATTCTGGTGTAGCATCATTTTTGATGATGTGTAAAAGTTTAAAATAAATCATTAATAATATAAAAAATAACTAAACAATATGAGCAAAATAATCGGAATCGACTTAGGTACAACGAACTCTTGTGTTTCTGTAATGGAAGGTAGCGAGCCAGTTGTAATTCCAAATGCAGAAGGTAAAAGAACTACTCCATCTATCGTAGCATTCGTAGAAGGAGGAGAAATTAAAGTTGGTGATTCAGCAAAACGTCAAGCTGTAACAAACCCAAAGAAAACGATTTATTCTATTAAACGTTTCATGGGAACTAAATTTAATAATGATGCAGATGAAATCGGTCGTGTTCCTTATTCAGTTGTAAAAGGAAACAATGATACGCCAGCAGTTGATATTGATGGACGTAACTATACTCCACAAGAAATCTCAGCAATGATTTTACAAAAAATGAAAAAAACTGCTGAAGATTATTTAGGACAAGAAGTATCAAGAGCGGTAATTACTGTACCAGCTTATTTTAACGATGCTCAACGTCAAGCAACTAAAGAAGCTGGTGAAATTGCAGGTCTTAAAGTAGAACGTATTATCAACGAGCCTACTGCTGCTGCATTAGCTTACGGATTAGACAAAGCAAACTCAGATAAAAAAATCGTTGTTTACGATTTAGGTGGTGGTACTTTTGACGTATCTATCCTAGAATTAGGTGACGGTGTATTCGAAGTGTTATCTACAAACGGTGATACACACTTAGGAGGTGATGATTTTGATGATGCAATCATCAATTGGTTAGCTTCTGAATTCCAAGCGAAAGAAGGTGTAGATTTGAAAAAAGACGCAATGGCTTTACAACGTTTACGTGAAGCTGCTGAAAAAGCTAAAATCGAATTATCTTCTTCTGCTCAAACAGAAATTAATTTACCATACGTTACAGCTAACGAAACAGGACCAAAACACTTAGTAGAAACTTTAACTCGTTCTAAATTTGATCAGTTAACAGAAGATTTAGTACGTCGTTCTATGGAGCCTTGTAAAAAAGCGTTATCTGATGCAGGTTTATCAATCAACGATATCGACGAAGTTATCTTAGTTGGTGGATCTACACGTATGCCAAAAATCCAAGAAGAAGTAGAAAAATTCTTCGGTAAAAAACCATCTAAAGGAGTTAACCCAGACGAGGTTGTTGCAATTGGTGCAGCTATCCAAGGAGGTGTTTTAACAGGTGATGTAAAAGACGTATTATTATTAGACGTTACACCATTATCTTTAGGTATCGAAACTTTAGGAGGAGTATTCACAAAATTAATTGAAGCGAATACAACAATTCCAACTAAAAAATCTGAAGTTTTCTCAACTGCAGTTGACAATCAACCAGCAGTAACATTAAGAATTGGTCAAGGAGAGCGTCCATTATTCAACGATAACAAAGAAATCGGACGTTTTGACTTAGTAGATATTCCACCAGCACAAAGAGGTGTTCCTCAAATCGAAGTAACATTTGATATTGATGCGAATGGTATCTTAAGTGTATCTGCAAAAGATAAAGGAACAGGAAAAGAGCAATCAATCAAAATTGAAGCTTCATCTGGATTATCTGATGCTGATATTGAAAGAATGAAAAAAGAAGCACAAGAAAATGCTGCAAAAGACGAAGAAGCAAAAAACAAAATTGAAAAAGTAAATGCTGCTGACGCGTTAATTTTCCAAACGGAAAAACAATTGACTGAGTACGGAGATAAAATTCCTGCTGACAAAAAACAACCAATTGAAGAAGCTTTAGCTGAGGTTAAATCTGCTCACGCTGCTCAAGACGTTGCTGCAATTGATGCTTCTATGGAAAAATTAAATACAGCTTGGAATGCTGCTTCACAAGAAATTTATGCTGCAATGAACGAAGGTCAAGAAGGTGGTGCACAAGCGCAACCAGGAGCTGATCAAGGTCAAGCAAAAAATGATGGTGTTGAAGACGTAGACTTCGAAGAAGTTAAATAATAGAATTTCATTTATCAATAGGAAAGCCTCGCATTGCGAGGCTTTTTTATGTTTATTAATATAAATAGTTTATTTTTTAAATCATCTCGGTTTCATATAATACAAAAAATCCACTT
>NZ_DCOI01000040.1:0-30345 GCF_002322895.1 Empedobacter sp. UBA1574
ACATGGATCTTTTAAAGGAAAAACTCCTTATGAAATACTAAAATTAAAACAAAAATAATTATATTTAAAGTCACGAAGTCATGAAGTACGACATTGGCAGGCTTAGAATGACATCAATCAAATTGTTTTTAAATAAAAAACCAAATCGTCAAGCTGATTTGATTTCAGCTTCTTATTATCGTCAGTCAGAGTGGCGTTTGCAAAACGTTGTATCGAAGACTTAGACGATAAATAACGAATGACAAAACCCGTTGTTAAAAGTGAATTTGAATATTAAAAAAGAATGATAAAAATCCGACGATTTAGGATCGAAATGCAATTCAATTCTAAATTATTGGAATAAAAAAAGTTGAGGTGTCTGAACGAAGTGAGTTATCAACTTTATGGAAATAATTTATTTAGTTGAATCATTGAGAGACTACTGTCGGCATCTTTTTTGTTTCGTTTTTGTGTCAAGACTTCCCCGAAGGGTATATGAATTCATTTAAAAACAATTAGTAACTCATGAATAAAAATGAAAAGAAGAGATTCTTTGGCAGGCTTAGAATGACATCAATCAAATTGTTTTTAAATAAAAAACCAAATTGTCAAGCTGAATTCAGTTCAGCTTCTTATTATCGTCAGTCAGAGTGGCGTTTGCAAAACGTTGTATCGAAGACTTAGACGATAAATAACGAATTATAAAAACCCAACGATTTAGAATCGAAATGACAACGAATTTGAATTAGAAAAGAGGATGAAGAAACCGGCATTAATACTCTCACGTTAAGAAAATGTTTGAATAACGTTAAAAAGGTTTTAGCCCGTAGGGTTTTTAAAATCTTTAGTGAAATGAGAATATTTTTAGTAGAGAGGTTTACAGCCAAGTCTTGCTTGTGACGAGTCTGCCGAAGTATTGATAAGTTAGAATTATACATATAAAATTACATTGTTTTTTAATAAGCTCGGATATTATTTTTAATATATAGTATAATAATATTCTTTATTTGTTTTAAAATAGTATATTTGTAAACTAAATATTGTATATGAATTTCCAATTAATCAAAGATGTAGTTGATTTAATAGAAGAGTTTGAAAAAGAAAATACGTGTAATGCTAATGCTTCTATTGATGATTTTAAAAAGTGGATTATTTTAAATAATCATCTAGAAAGTTCTTGTGATGTTCCTCATTGGATCGGAAAAGAGAAAATGAGATCGCCTGAAAGTGTTATAAGTACATTACTTGTTCATATGAATAGGTATGCGAAAAGTTATTCAAAATCTGCTATTATAGGATCGGATTTTTCATCTCAAGAAGATTTTATTTACTTAATCAATTTAAAGGCATTTGGGGAGATGACAAAAATGGATTTGATAAAGAAAAATGTGCATGAAAAACCAGTAGGGATGCAAATTATAAATCGATTAATTGCTAAAGGTTGGGTAGATCAAGCTTCATCTGAGCTGGATAAAAGAAGTAAAGTTATTCAAGTTAGTTCAGTAGGTTTAGAAGTTCTTGAAGAACAAATGGATAAAATTAGGCTTGCGACACAAATTGTAGCAGGTAATTTAACTTATGTTGAAAAAATGGAATTAATAAATCTACTTCATAAACTCGAAGAATTTCATCAAGCAATCTATGAAAAGAATTTTGAAACAGAATCTCTATTAAAAGAGGCTTACAAACATATTAATTAAATACAACTAGTATGAAAAAGAGTATATTTTTCTTTCTACTTATCTGTTGTTCGTTGTTTTGTTTTTCGCAAACGAAAACGTATCAATTGTCCAGCCATATTTTAGATAACTCTACAGGAGAACCTGCACCATCTGTTTCAGTTACATTAGAGAAAATGAATGTGGACAATTCGTGGACTAAGGTAAGTACACAAATAACAGATAAAGATGGTAGAATAGGGAATTTTTTACCTTATGGTCAGAATAATGACGGTGTTTATAAACTCGTATTTCATATTCAATCTTATTTTGATAGTAAAAAATTGCAAACATTTTATCCTTTTATCGAGATTGTTTTTCGTATTAAAGGGAATAAGCATTTTCATGTACCATTGACTGTATCTCCTTATGGTTATTCTACATATAAAGGAAGTTAAAAACGAGATATGAAAAAAAGAATAGCCATTATTGGATCTGGATTTTCTGGTTTATCAGCTGCTGCTTATACAGCAAAAGAAGGACATGAAGTACATGTATTTGAGAAACATAATCAGCCAGGCGGAAGAGCAAGACAATTAAAAACAGAAGAAGGTTATGTATTTGATATGGGACCTAGTTGGTATTGGATGCCAGATGTTATACAAGATTTCTTTGAGGATTTTGGTTATGCCACTTCTTCTTTTTTTGAATTGATATCGTTAAATCCTCAATTTGAGATGATTTTTTCTAACGAAAAATTAGATGTACCTGAAAATTTTGAAGCACTAAAAGAAACCTTCGAAAAAATAGAGAAAGGAGCTAGTTTTCAATTAGAAAACTTTATGAAATCTGCCAAATTTAAATATGAAGTAGGAATGAAGGATTTTGTACATAAACCTTGTACTAATTGGACTGAATTTGTATCTATTAAAATTGCTAAAAATGCTTTGAAATTGGATTTACTTTCTAATTTCAGAGCATATGTTGCACGATATTTTAAAGATAAGAAATTGAGAGCTTTGATGGAGTTCCCAGTTATATTTTTGGGCGCATCTCCTGAAAAGATTCCTGCATTGTATAGTTTGATGAATTATGGCGGTTATGTATTAGGTACTTATTATCCTAAAGGAGGTTTTTATCAGCTGGTATTAGCAATGAAAAAAGTAGCAGAAGAACAAGGGGCGCACTTTCATTTTAATTGTAATGTTGATAAAATAAATGTAAAAGATAAAAGTGTAAGTTCACTTGTAATAAATGGTGAAATCTATGAATTTGATGAAGTGATTGCTTCTTCTGATTATCATCATACAGAAACACTTTTGAACGCAGAATATAGAAATTATACGGCTGACTATTGGGAAGAAAGAACATTTGCTCCATCTTGTCTGATTTTTTATCTTGGTTTTAATGAAACTATTCCGCATTTAAAACATCATACACTATTCTTTGAGCATGAATTAGATCTACATATAGATAGCATATACGAAAAGAAAAGATGGCCTGAAAAACCTTTGTTTTATGCTTGTTGTCCATCAAAAACTGATCATTCTGTTGCACCAGAAGGGAAAGAAAATTTGTTTTTGCTAATGCCGATTGCAACAGGAATAGATGACAATGAATTTGTGCGTCAGAAGTATTTAATGGAAATGCTTTCACGATTAGAAAAGCATACAGGTGTTGTAGATTTGCAATCTAAAATTGACTTTAAAAGAAGTTATTGTGTCAAAGATTTTGTGTCAGATTATAATGCTTATGGTGGTAATGCTTATGGATTGGCTAATACACTTAATCAAACAGCAGTATTAAAACCTAAAATAAGAAATAAAAAGCTAAAAAATTTATTTTATACCGGTCAGTTAACTGTTCCTGGACCAGGAGTTCCTCCCTCTATTATATCCGGTAAAATAGTGGCCAATGAGATCAACAAAATAAAAAAGTAATTCTATATGAAACAATTATTTGATGAGCTTTCTTATTCGGTGAGTAAGATGACAACTCAAAAATATAGCACAAGTTTTTCTTTGGGTATTCTCGCTTTAAAACCTTCTATTCGATCAGCTATTTATGCGATTTATGGTTATGTAAGGTTGGCAGATGAAATCGTAGATAGTTTTCATGGATATAACAAAGAGAAGCTTTTAAAAAGATTGAGAAAAGAAACTTTATATGCATTAAATGAGAGGATATCGCTTAACCCCATCTTACAATCATTTCAAGAAACTGTAAATTATTATAAGATTGATAAAGAACTTATCGATCAATTTTTGAGTAGTATGGAAATGGACTTGCAACAAATAGAATATGACTCGGACTTATACAAAACCTATATTTTAGGTTCTGCTGAGGTAGTAGGACTCATGTGTTTACAGGTTTTTACAGATGGTAATAAAGATAAGTATGCAGAATTAAAACCTTATGCGATGAAATTGGGCTCTGCTTTTCAGAAAATTAATTTTCTTCGAGATTTGAAAGAGGATTATCATATTTTGGGAAGAACTTATTTTCCGAATGTGGATATAAGTGGTTTTGATAATAAGATAAAATACGCAATAGAAAAAGAAATAGAAGAAGAATTTGATGAAGCGTTGATTGGGATTAAAAAACTTCCAGCTTCTTCAATTTTTGGTGTTTATCTTGCTTACAAATATTATCTTTCTTTGTTTAAGAAGATCAAAAAAAAATCATCCAAAGAAATTTTAAATGGAAGAATTAGAATAGCTAATTCTGAAAAAGCTTTTGTTGCGTTTAAAAGTTACATAAGATATAAAGCTGCTTGGTTATGATTAAAATGTTAGGGTTTCTCATTGTGGGATTTTTAGGTTTTATAAATGACACTGAGGTAGTTCTTGAAGAGGTAAGGGCTAATTATTCTAAGTTATCTAATGACAAAGAATTATGTGTAAATGTAATAGCTGAATTAGACCGTATAAAAAATAAATCCGCTATTTATTTGGGTTATCTAGGAGCTGTACAAACGATCAATGCTAAACATGTGTCTCATCCATTAAATAAGCTTAAAACTTTTAATAAAGGTAAAAAGAATATAGAGGAGGCTATACGTATAGAACCTGAAAATTTAGAATTGAGGTTTATTAGATTATCAGTACAAAAAAACGCACCCTCATTTTTGAACTACTATTCAAAGGTTGAAGAAGATACGCAAATTTTATCAGAAAACAGGCGTAAAATAACGTCTATAAATTTGCGTAGAAATATTGAAAAAATTTTAAACGAATAAGTGATGAAGTACCGTTTGTATAGAGAACAACAGTTGTATTGTGATATTGATACAGCTTGGCAATTTTTTTCTTCTCCAATGAATCTTTCGGAAATTACACCTAAAGATATGGCTTTTACAGTTTTGTCAGAAGATCAGGATCAGCCAATTTTTGAAGGTATGCTCATCGATTATACCGTTTCACCACTATTAGGTATTCCTCTAAAATGGCAGACAAAAATTGTTCAAGTAGAGCAACAGCAAAGTTTTACAGATTTTCAACATAAAGGACCATATAAATATTGGAAACATTTTCATGAATTTATTCCTAATGAAAATGGAGTTTTCATGAAAGATACAGTAGAATATGAGCTTCCTTTTGGAATTTTTGGAAATATTGTTCATTTTCTTTTGGTGAAAAAAAAGTTGAATAATATTTTTGATTATCGTCAGCACGTATTAAAGAAATTATTTAATAAGTAGGTGTATGAATTTATTTTTGGTGTTGCTAGTATTTGTGCTTATGGAGCCTGTTACATGGTTTATTCATAAATATGTGATGCATGGATTTTTATGGTTTCTCCACAAAGATCATCATGACCATAGCCATAAAGGATCAGTTGAAAAAAACGATTATTTTTTTGTGATATTTGCGATTCCGACTATTGCTTTGATGTATTTTGGTTCGCTCAATAGTTATAATTACTTATTTTTTGTTGGGGTAGGAATTATGCTTTATGGTATGGCGTATTTTTTTGTGCATGATGTTTTTATTCATCAACGACTGAATTATTTTAAGCGAATAAAGAATCCGTATTTTCTTGCTCTTCGTAGGGCTCATAAACAACATCATAAACACCTTAGTAAAGAAAATGGAGAATGTTTTGGATTTCTTTATGTTCCTTTCAAATATTTTAAAATGTATTTTAATTCTGCACAAAAATGATGTCATATACGTATATTTTGATTTTATTTTTTACAATAATCATTTGTTTCATATCATCCTTTGACTCTCGTATTCTTTTTAACCGTCATTTTGGTTCATTTATAAAAGCTGCATGTGTAGTAGCTATTCCATTTATAGCATGGGATATTTGGTTTACATCTTTGGGTGTATGGTGGTTTAATACTGATTATACACTTGGTTTTGTAATAGGAGGCTTACCCATAGAAGAGTGGTTATTTTTTATTTGTATTCCGTTTTCATGTGTATTTACCTATTTCTGTTTTGATAAATTTTTTAAATTAGATTGGCTTTCGAGTTTTAATAACCTGATTGTTTTTTTTAGTTTGATTGTTTGTTCAATCGTCGCTTTACTATATTATGATAGAATTTATACCCTATTAACAGCTGTTATAACATTTGTTGTTTTATTCTACTTACATTTTGTTCGTCGTGTAGATTGGATAGGAAAAGCTTCGTTTGTTTTCACTATTCTTATGCTTGGTTTTTTTCCTGTAAATGGTATTCTAACAGGTACAGGATTAGAGTCGCCAATTGTAAATTACAATCCTGATGATTTTTTGGGAATCAGAATGGGAACTATTCCAATAGAAGATGCTGTGTATGGATATACGCAATTTCTTTTAGTACTTTATTTTTTTAAACAATTTAAATCAAAATCTCATGAAAGTAAAAAATAAAATACTATTGAAAATAGCATGTATAGGATTGTTAATATTTTCCAATTCATGTTCCTCTATTCCTAAAAAGGCAGAAGCTGTTCGAAATTTTGAAGTTGATCGATATTTAGGTACTTGGTATGAAATCGCTCGTTTAGATTTTCGCTTCGAGAAAAACTTGGACAATGTTTCTGCTTATTATAGTCTTGATAAAAAAGGGAATCTCAAGGTTTTCAATAGCGGATTTAATAAGGAAAAGCAAGCATGGAAGCAAGTAATAGGAAAAGCAAAATTTAGAGAGAATGAGCAAATAGGAAAGCTAAAAGTAAGTTTTTTTGGTCCTTTTTATGCTGGTTATAACGTAATTGCGTTGGATGAAAACTATCAATATGCTTTGGTTATCGGTAAAAATCTAAATTACTTATGGATTTTATCTAGGACGAAAGATATTCCAGATAATATTAAAACAAACTTTCTTGCATTAGCTTCAGAAATTGGTTATGATATATCCAATTTGATTTGGGTAGAACATAATCGAAATGATAATCCATTTTTAAATGAAAAATAAAATTTCCATTTTTTGGTTTCGAAGAGATCTTCGTTTAGAAGATAATGTTGGGCTGTACCACGCTCTTTCATCTGGAATTCCTGTGTTACCTATTTTTATTTTTGATGAAGGTATTCTACGACAACTGGATGATAAGAAAGATAGGAGGGTGGATTATATTCATCAAGCGCTTCAAAATATTAATGATCAATTAAAATCCTTTGGGACAAGTCTCCATGTATATTATGGTGATCCTTTCAAAATTTTTCAGCAACTTTCTACAGAGTTTGCTATTCATTCTATATTTTGTAATCGTGATTATGAACCTTTGACAATTAAAAGAGATACTTCGATTTACAATTATTTTAAGTTATATAACATTTCGTTTAAAGCATTTAAAGATCAGGTAATTTTTGACAAGAAAGATATTTTAAAGAAAGATAGTTCTCCTTATACAGTATATACGCCGTATGCAAAAAAATGGAAACAAATTTTGAAAACAGAAGATTATAAATGTTATAAGCCTGATTACAGTAAATTTTTGAAAACAGAATTCAAAACGATTCTTTCACTGAAAGAAATTGGTTTTTTAAAAACATCAATTTTATTCAAACAGCCAAAGCTAGATAAGGAAATTATTCAAAATTACCATAAATATAGGGATCATCCTGCTTTACAATGTACGACCCAATTAGGTATAGCTCTAAGATTTGGAACGATTAGTGTACGAAAATGTGTTGCGTTAGCGATAGAGCTAAATGAAACATGGCTAAATGAATTAATTTGGAGAGAATTTTTTATGCAAATACTCTATCATTTTCCATATGTTGTTCACCAACCTTTTAAGGCTAAGTATAATTCTATTAAGTGGAGGAATAATGAGCAGGAATTTAAGCTATGGTGCGATGGGAAAACAGGTTATCCTATTGTAGATGCAGGAATGAGAGAGCTTAATCAAACTGGTTTTATGCATAATAGAGTAAGAATGATAACAGCAAGTTTTTTATGCAAACATTTACTCATAGATTGGCGTTGGGGAGAGGCTTATTTTGCATCAAAACTAAACGATTATGATTTGTCTGCAAATAATGGTAATTGGCAATGGGTTGCTGGATCAGGATGCGATGCGGCACCTTATTTCAGAGTCTTTAATCCAACTCTTCAGACAGAGAAATTTGATAAAGAATCTCTTTACATTAAAAAGTGGGTATCAGAATTTGAAACTGATGATTATCCTTCTCCTATAGTTGCTCATAATTTTGCTCGAAACAGAGTTTTAAGCATTTTTAACGAAGCATTCAAGAAGTAAAATGAAAGAATAATAATGATTTAAAATATTAAACGATTATAATATATTTTTCCACATTTTCTGCTTTTGAAGAATTAATATCAAAACTTCACTACAAGGTATCTACATCCATACTGAAATTTCAAGCTGGATTCAATTAAGCACCTTATTGTCTTTAGTAAAAGTGAGGTTTGTAAAAACTTTCTATCAAAGATTTAGATTAAAAATAATGAATAATAAAAACACTTAAGGACAAGAGTATTTTGATTGTTATAAAACAATTATAAATATTTCCGATTTGTAAATGTTGTAATGCATTAATATACAAATTTCATTTAAATTGTAAATAGAGTGCATATTTATACATTTTTTTTAAAATATTTATTAAAAAAAATTAGTAACCATAAAAGTAAATAAATTGAGTAAAAAAGGAATATTATTAGTTAATTTAGGATCACCTAAATCTACATCCGTAAATGACGTAAAAGAATATCTTGGAGAGTTTTTAATGGATGAAAGAGTTATTGACTATAATTGGATTTTAAGAACACTTTTAGTAAAAGGAATAATTCTAAATACAAGACCATCAAAATCCGCAGAAGCTTATGAGAAAATTTGGACAGATGCGGGATCTCCTTTAATAGTCATTACTGAAAAAATAAAAAATAAATTACAAAATATTGTTGATATTCCTGTTGAAATAGGAATGAGATATGCTGAACCTAGTATAGAAAATGGAATTTCTAAACTAGTTGAGAAAGGAGTCAATAAGATTGTACTATTTCCATTGTATCCTCAATATGCTATGAGTACAACAGAATCTGTAGTAGAGAAATCAGAAAAAGTAAGAAAAGAAAAATTTCCATTTGTTAAAATAAATTATGTGGAACCATTTTATAATAAAGATATATATATAGATTGTCTTGTTGAAAGTATAAAAGACAAGTTTTCGAATGATTATGATGGGCTGTTATTTTCTTACCACGGTATCCCAGAAAGACATATTTATAAAACAGATCCTACAAGGACTTGTAATTTAAGTGACTGTTGTGATAGAGAATTTAATCCAAGTCATCAATTCTGTTATCGTCATCAATGTTTTGAGACAACAAAAAAAGTGATAGAAAAATTAAATTTATCTCGCGAAAAAACAATTGTTTCATTTCAATCTAGACTAGGAAAAGATAAATGGATTGAGCCATATACAGATTCTACTTTAAAAGTTTTACCATCAAAAGGAATAAAAAAATTGGCAGTTGTTTGCCCTGCATTTGTATCTGATTGTTTGGAAACTCTAGAGGAAATAGCAATGGAAGGAAAAGAAATATTTATTGATAATGGGGGAGAAGCTTATGAGTATATTTCTTGTCTAAATGATAATGATTCATGGATACATGTAATCAAAACTTTATGTGAAGAAAAAATAGATGATTTTTATTTATTATAATCTTAAACATTTAACAATTATAGATTAAATTCAAATATTCTACATAGACTTTTAATTGTTAAAAGTGATTCTATCAGTTATTAGTATGCTATTAAGCTAATAGATCTAAATTTTGCATATAAGATTCTTAAAATGTTTTTAAAAGATTAGCTATTTACAGAGAAGTGTATATAAATCAAAAATATTAATATAAGAATGGTTCTGTTATAAAGGATTTATAATAGAACCATTTTCATTTTTTACAAAACAATTGCTAAGCGCAAAGCGAAAGAAATTTATATATCAAATTGGTATATAGTTTCAAGAACAATGTTTATTATTGTTGTTCTTATAGTTTGTTATTTACTTCTGGCAAAATGGAATGGGAGAAACTTTAATGCAGGGTTATTATTGTTGTATTTCATCACTTCGTAGACAATAAATATAATTATTTTAGTATTGATTTCAGTATTTCATATGGAGTTTTTCCTTTAAATGATCCATGTGATCTATTGAAATTTAGCTGGTGTTTTCCAGGGGATTGATATCAATCACGCATCTGTTTATGATATTCATTTTTTGAATGATATAAATCTCAACTATGCGATCAGTTTATGATTAGACGCAATTATGCAAAGACTTTTGAAAGGTTTAAAACCAGAATTCCAGCTAAAATTACTGCACTAATAGTGATTCAGTACATTAATAAAATTACTTTAATTGAAATATTAAAAATCTAAAAATTCAAATTATTTAAAATTCACAAGGGGTTTTTTAAATAGTTTATTGTTTTTATAAAGGTGCTTTTTTATCATTTTAAGAAAAAATGGCACTTTAATTGATTTATGTCATAATAAATTTATGTATAATATAAATAAATAACAATAAAGCTATAAGTTTTGTGTTGATTTTATTTTTTCTTATTACGTTCTATTCGTCATTTCTAATTCATTAATTAATATTAGCATATGAAAAAATCAAATATGAAAAAATCAAAAAAATCAGACCTTAAATCAGAACAAATGAGTCAATTTACAATTGATAATTCGAATCAAAAATTGACGACTAATGATGGTGTGTCTATCTATGATAATAATAACACCTTAAAAGTTGGAGATAGAGGACCTTCCTTACAACAAGACCATATATACTTTGATAAGTTGGGTCATTTCGATCGAGAAAGAATACCTGAACGAGTTGTACATGCTCGAGGTAGTGGAGCTCACGGAATATTAGAAATACATGAGGATATAAGTGAATATACATATGCAAATTTTCTTCAAAAAGGTAAAACAACACCACTATTTATTCGTTTTTCAACTGTTGCAGGATTTAAAGGATCAACAGATTTAGCTAGGGATGTTAGAGGATTTTCAGTAAAATTTTATACAGAAGATGGTAATTATGATTTAGTTGGAAATAACATTCCTGTATTTTTTATTCAAGATGCTATGAATTTCCCTGATTTAATACATGCTGTTAAGCCAGAGCCAGATAAAGAAATTCCCCAAGCTGCTTCAGCGCACGATACTTTTTGGGATTTTATTTCATTAATGCCTGAATCTGCACATATGATAATGTGGGCGATGTCTGACCGAGCAATTCCTCGAAGCCTTAGAATGATGGAGGGGTTTGGTGTACATACATTTAAATTGATTAATGAGAAAGGTAAAGCAACTTTTGTTAAATTCCATTGGAAACCTAAATTAGGAGTGCATTCTGTTGCGTGGAATGAAGCTCAAAAAATATCAGGATTTAATTCTGACTTTCACCGTCTAGATCTATGGGAAGCTATTGATGAAGGAAATTTTCCGCAGTGGGATTTAGGTGTTCAGCTAATTCCTGAAGAAGATGAATTAAAATATTCTTTTGATATCTTGGATGCTACGAAATTGGTTCCAGAAGAATTAGTTCCTGTAAAAATCATTGGAACGATGACCCTTAACCGCAATCCCGACAATTTTTTTGCTGAAACTGAACAAGTGGCTTTTGACCCTGGAAGAATTATCCCAGGTATTGATTTATCTGATGATCCTTTATTGCAAGGTCGTATTTTTTCGTATATGGATACACAGAATTATAGATTAGGTGGAGCAAATTTCCATGAAATACCTATTAATAGATCATTAAACCAAAAGCATAATAATCAAAAAGATGGAACAGGGAGAATTGATATACTGAAAGGAGGTGTAAGTTATTTTCCTAACAGCAAAGCTTCTGGTTGCCCATATCATGCAATGTTAAAGGGAGAGGAAGGTTTTCAATCTCATGAACAAAAGGTAGAAGGGAAGAAAGTAAGGGCTAGATCTGATTCTTTTGCTGATCATTTCTCGCAAGCAACTTTGTTTTTTAATTCTCAATCCAAACCAGAGAAACAACATATTATAGATGCTTTTAGTTTTGAATTGAGTAAGGTTTCTGATCCAAAAATTAGAGAGAGGCAAGTTGCTATACTTTATCAAATTGATAAAACTTTAGCGCAAAAAGTAGGAGATAGTCTTGGTATTATCCCTCCAAAAAAGTTGGATGAGCTGACATTAAGTTTTGCAAGGCAAAATCATCCCAATTATCCTCTGAAGCCTAAAAAACAAGAAATAAATTCATCTGATGCACTGAGTATGAAAGTAAAAGAAGGTGAAGGGAATATAAAAACCAGAAAAGTAGCCTTTTTAGTAGATAATGGTGTTTCTAAAAAAAGTGTAGATCAATTAAAAAAAGCATTGGAAAAAGAGGGAGCTCAAGCGGTATTAATTTCATCTAAAGTTGGAGAGCTAACTTATGAAGAAGGAAGTAAAGAAAAGATTTCCCATAGTTATCTTACAGATCCATCTGTTTGTTATGATGCAGTGTTTACACCATCAGGCAAATCAATAGAATCTTTAAAATTGAATCCAGATTATTATGAATTTATCAATGATTCTTACAGACATTGTAAAATATTAGCATTTGCAAAAGGAGCAGGTTCGTTAATGGATAATTCATTTGTTAAACTTGATAGAGGAGTGATTTTAGAAGATGAAAATGAGAATTGGATTGCGGATTTTATTCAAGTAATGAAATTACATCGTATTTGGGACCGTGAAGAAGAAAGGAAGGTTCCTTCATAATAAAATGTTTAACGTGATATAAATATAAAATTTAGACGAATGATATTACAACTTAGTCCTACAATACTTGTTGATACCCCTATTGGTAGAGGTCGTACTATTTTTATAATTGATTATGGTATGCATCAAAATTCGTGTTGGGTTGTAACGATGGAAAAAAATGGCATTGTAAAACATTTTGATAGCAATGACATTATAGTTTGTACAAATTTTACTTTTCATATCAATGAGGAGAAAAATTGTTTTAATCACAATTCAGATATAAAAAAATAAAATTATGGGAAATGCACAGTCACCGACAGAAAATTTGAGCGGAAATAAAGCCATTGAAAAGATAAAAACTATTGCTGAAACTGCCCGAACTTGCTTTTTTACCACCAATATTGGCGGTAATACTACAAGTAGACCAATGGCTCTTCAAGAAGTAGATGAGGTTGGTAACCTCTGGTTTTTGAGTGATGTTCGTTCACTGAAAAATGATGAAATTGAAGCCAATCCTAATGTAGAACTGTATTTTATGAATAATTCTAAATACGAATACATCTTTATTAAAGGAAAAGCCAGTGTTTCAAAAGATAAAACTTTAATTGATAAATATTGGACCAATTTTGCAAATGCTTGGTTTGATGGAAAAGACGATCCTAATATCAGTCTAATAAAAGTTTCGCCAAACGATGGGTATTATTACGAAACCAAAGACAATAAGTTTATTGCCATGTCGAAAATGCTTTTTGCCGCCGTTACAGGAAGTACAATTGAAGACGGAGGAATTGAAGGAGAACTGAAACTATAAAGAATAAATTATTGTCTTCTACAATGTTAATTAATTAAAGAAAAATGCAGAAACAAACTATTTATGGCATTGCATTTGAAATATTATTTTTATTAACGCAATTTATTAATATTTAAAAATCACACATTATGGGAATTCTAACATGGATAATTTTCGGCCTTATAGCTGGAGCAATAGCAAAAGCAATACACCCTGGTAACGATCCAGGTGGTTGGATAGTAACAATAATTATTGGGATTATTGGAGCTGTTGTCGGTGGGTGGCTTGGATCGATGCTTTTAGGTGTCGATGTAAGCGGATTTAATATTTCTAGTTTTTTAGTTGCAATTGCTGGAGCAGTTTTATGTCTAGCAGTGTATAGAATGATTTCGAAAAAATAGACTGTCTAATTAACGATTAAAATACTGTAAAGTCTCAGAGCGCTGAGACTTTTTGTTTAATATTACTATTTATAATTATGAAAAATACAGTCATTGATTTAATTACTAAAACAGCGGTAATTACTGGCGCTTCTAGTGGTGTTGGCTTAGCTACAGCACACTTATTTGCTCAAAATGGATATCAATTGGTTTTGGCAGCACGAGGTGTAGAAGGTTTAGAAAAGGCGGTTTCAGAATGCAATGCTTTCGGTGGAAAAGCGGTTTATAAATCAACTGACGTTTCTAATGCAAATGAAGTAAAAGATTTAGTTGAATTTGCTCTGAAAGAATTTGGACGCATAGATGTGTGGGTGAATAATGCAGGTGTTATGGCAAGTGGAAAATTTGAGGAAATTCCTATGGACATAAACGAACAAGTAATCAAAACCAATTTAATGGGGTATATGCACGGAGCGTACTACGTTTTACCCGTTTTTAAAGAACAAAATCAAGGCATTTTAATTAATAATGTTTCCATTGGAGGATATATGCCAGCTCCATTTAGTTCGGTATATTCGGCAACTAAAACAGGAATAAAAGGGTTGATGAGTGGTTTACAAAGTGAGTATAGTGTGTATCCCGAAATTCATATTTGCAACGTTTATCCACAAGTTCAACAATCTACAGGAAATATGCATTCCGCTAAATTCTCAGGTTTAGATTTTAAAATACCTCCGTTTGCAGCCGATCCTAAAGATACCGCAAAGGTGATATATAATTTAATAAATAAACCTAAAAATGATACCTTTCCAGACGCCACATCATTTATGTTAAAGCTTGCACATGGAGCTTTTCCAGAAACCTTTACCAATTTAGCAACAGGTGTTTTAAGGCTGATGATGAAGGTGAAAAAAGGAAAGGCTGATGAAGGTAATGTTTTACAACCTTCTACGGATCCACATGCTGTTTATGGAAAGATGGCTATTCCAGTACCAACAAAAACAAATCAAAAAATCATCGGAACATCGCTAGTATTCGCTGCAGGATTTTTTGTAGCGAAACATTTAAAAAATAAATCAAAAAAAACAAATTAATTTGAAACTGCTAAAATTCACATCCAAAGGTATTTATTGCATTCCAGGGAAGTTTTATATTGATCCTTGGCGACCTGTAGATTTAGCAGTTATCACGCATGGACATGCCGATCACGCTCGAAGTGGAATGAAAAAATATTTGTGTCATCATTTCACTAAACCTATTTTATTTTCAAGAATTGGTAGAAATATCGAATGCGAAAGTATTGGTTATGGCGAACAACTAACTATAAATGGGGTTAAAGTTTCATTACATTCTGCAGGTCACATAATCGGCTCAGCACAAATTAGGATAGAGTATAAAGGTTATGTAAGCGTAATTTCTGGAGATTATAAATTGCAAGATGATGGGCTTTCTACGGCTTTTGAAGCTGTAAAATGCCACGAATTCATTACCGAAAGTACCTTCGGTCTTCCTGTTAACAATTGGCTTTCTGTGGCAGAACAAGAAAAAAACATACGTGATTGGGTAGATCATAATAGAGCGAAAGGAAAAACTTCGGTCTTTATAGGGGATTCTTTAGGGAAATCGCAGCGTATTATGAAAGCATTGGAGGGTATTGGAGAGTTAAATGTCCATTATTCCATTGCAAAATTGAATGAGGCTTACGAAAGTGTTGGTGTTACATTACCTGAGTACAAAACAATAGATTTACGTGATGACAAAAAGCATTTGGATGGAAAAATAATTTTGTTGCTACCTTCTTTGGTTGATAATCCAGTGATGAAGAAAATACCTAATATTTTCTCTTTATTTTCTAGCAATCAAAAATCCCTTAAGTTTTATTAAAATTAAGGGATTTTTGATTTTACAAGAATTAATTTATTCTGCTAATGGGTTGATTTGGTCTGCAGTAGGGAAATCTTGTCCAGTAGTCCCAATTGTTTTATTCAGTTCAAATTTTGCTGCATCCGACATTTTAGCTCCTCCTGCCAATTCAGCTTTGTCTAATAAATCAAGTGCTAATTTCTCTTCTTCTCTTTGTTCAGCAACCAACCATTGTAAGAAATTCCATGTAGCCCAATCTTCTTCATCCATGCTCATTTTGACAATTTTATAAATGGATTCTGTATTTTCAATTTCTTGTTTTAGAACAGCTTGAAAACACTCTAATACATTTTTTGGTTCAGGACCAGGTTTTTGTATAGCTTCAATTTTTACAATTCCTCCTCTTTCTTGTACGTATTCCATAACTTTAGCCATATGTACACGCTCTTCCTGTGAGTGTTTCATCATAAAATTTTTGATTCCATCCAATTGATTTTCGTCTGCCCAGCAAGCAAGCATCAAATACATTTGTGCAGAAAAGGCTTCTAAAGTGATTTGATCATTTAGAGCTTTTTGTAATGTTTTAGAAATTCTAGTTGTATTCATTTTGTTGATTTTATTTATAAATAATAAGTTGAATTTTCGAATCAAATACATCATTTACATATTAATATTTTCTAAAATATTGATGTATTCATATATTGATCTCTATTGAATATGGTTATTTTTGAGTTGATTTGATTGCCCAAAGCATGAGTAATGGTTGTAAAAATAGTCTTGCTAAACGCTTCTGATCCGTATCTAGACCAAATCCATTTCTATGATTTTTATATTGTGCCCAATTTCCAGGGAATACAGCAGCAAAAAATCCTGCAATAACTTTACCTACAAGTTCTTTCTTTTTGTCCGACACTAATATAATTGAACTACCAAGTACAATTTCTACCACTCCTGAATATACCACAGTATCATCTTTATCTAAGGGCACCCAATTAGGAACTTAAGCTTTAAACTCTTTTCTCGCAATTGTTAAATGGGTAATACCAGCTACCACTAAAAAAGCACCTAGGCTATAACGAGCTATATTTTGTTTCGTTTTCTTTTTCATAATTATATTTATTTAATATTTACCATCCAATTAGATTAGATATTCTTTCTGATTGTAGTTATAAAATTTATTTTTTTATTATTTAGTTGGTCGATCAAAACCAAAGGTTTCTAAGCGACTATCTTTTTGGTTAAGAATGATATTTTTTAAAACTTGAGCTGCAACCATCGAAAATGTAATTCCATTTCCTCCATAACCTAATGCAAATAATGTTCGATCACCTTTTTTCCATGGTCCCATATAAGGTAAACCATCATTTGTGGAGCTAAAAGTTCCGCACCAAGCCATTTCGGTATTGAATTCAATTTCTGGATATAATCGACTAAACTTACGTTCAAGAGTTTTGATTTTTGTTCGAAGTAAATCATCTCTTTTATCAGGATTTTGAAAATCTTCATCTTCACCACCAACGATCAATCGATTATCTTTTGTTGTTCGCATATAAAGATATGGTTCTGCTGTTTCCCATATTAAGCTACGATTTGGCCAAACCATTTTTTTATCAATGGGAGCCGAACAAATTGCGTAAGTAGATAATAAATTCATTACTTTTTTAGGTAGAAATTGACCTGCTTCAAAACCAGTAGCAACAATTACATATTTGCACGAAATAGTATGTCCATGCTCGGTCAATAGTTCGCAATTGTTCTTATTTTCGTCTATTTTTTCCACTTTTGTATGGGTAAAAATCTGTAATTGATGTTTTTCTTGATGATACTTTAATAAATTGATAGCGCCTTTATAAGCATCCATCTGGGCAGAAGTATCATTTTGCAATGCAGCAATTCCATCAATATTTTGGTAAGTTTTCAATTGCTTAGCATCTAAATACTTCACAGGCAAACCGACTTCTGTTCTTATTGCATATTCTTCGTCTAACAATTTTACACCTTGCTGATTACTCGCTAATAAAACTGTAGGAACACGTGTAAAATCAGCATCAATATTAGTTTTTTTGAATATATTTTCTATATCTGTAATAGAATCCAAGCAATTGAAATAAGCATCAATAGCAATTTTTTTGGGAACAATATTTACTAATTTACTTAACGGGGTATCAATTTCATATTGCAATTGAGCAGTACTTGCTGCAGAACTTCCTGTAGAAATAGTTCGTTTATCGATAAGAGCGCATTCTACACCTGCTTCACATAATTCGTGCGCAACTAAAGCTCCTGTAATGCCGGAGCCAATTATAGCAACATCTATTTTAAAATCATTTCGAAGAGGATAATATAAATCAAAAAATTCGTTTTTAACAATCCAAAAAGGTAATCCAGAATGTAAATCCATATTATTTAGATCTGTGGTTAAATAAATACACACTAAAACCGAGCCAAAATATTGTATTTTTATTGTTTTTTAGGCTAATAATAACTGCTAGATATTTATTATTCTGTATTATATATTGATTTTATCCAACTGAAAACAATTTCTAAAATAACAATATAAAAACCCGTAGTGCATTTAGGTAATATTAATTTTTAAGTTGTTAATATTTCTATTTTGGTTTCTGTTTATTGATTGAATAATAGTAAGGGTTAGTATTTTTGATAGTATCCTTGTTTTAAACCCTAAAAAGCTTTTAGCATAATTACGTCTAATCATGAACTGATCGCATAATTGAGAGAATAACGTTTCTATCCTTTTTCTGTATTTGCGTATTACAAAAGGTTGATCTTTATAGCTTTTTTGATTTGTTCTCATAGGAACTTCCAGCTTAATATTGTGTGATGTAAACAAATCCAATTGGCATTCTGCGGATAAATATCCTTTATCACCTAATAGCGTACAATTTTTAAATTGTTGTTTTATATCTTTCAGATAATGAATATCATGCACTGATGCTGGACTAATATCAAAACTTTGAAAGACACCTTCCGCTGAGCAAACCGCATGAAGTTTATACCCATAATAATGCATTTTCTGTGAAGCACAATAACCTTTATTTGGAATTGCATAATCGGTTTCTCTGCATATTTTGCTACGTGAGCTTCTTGATAATTTGCAAACTTCTAAAGGCATGCTATCCACAATAAAATACTTTTCAGAACCATTAAATTTTTCTGCTAACAGTTTTCGAATCCGTTCCATATGTATAAATAATCTTCTTTTTCGTCTATTATAAACACTGCTTTCTATAAGTGACTTAATATCAGAAGGTAATATTCTAAAAAGTTGATATTCACTATCAATACTCATGTATTCTGAAGTCAGATTTAGGGCAACTATTTCCAAGTCAGATAACCTGGGCTTTCGTATCTGAAATAAAAAATTCTCACTTTCAAGATTTAAACTCTTTAATACTTCTAAAATTTTATCGTAATTTGCTCTAAAGTTGTGCATTGAATTGTTTGTGTAGTAACTACAATTTACTGCTTTTTAGCAGGTTGTACAACTTTTATATACAATCTAATACAAATGCACTACCGGTTAATAAAATATATTAAAACGAGGAATGGAAACCAACGTTATAAATGTAAAAATTGTCAGAAAAAAGGGTTAAATGTATAGTTACAACGCTTACCTTACTACCATAAATCATATTGTTCAGCTAACAAAAGAAGGTTTGGGTATAAGAAGTACAGCTTGATATTTAAATATCTCAACAACCACACTACTTAAACAAATTATAAAAATCGCTTCAAAAATAGTTCCATCCAAAATAACTGAAGTGTAAGTTTTTAAAACAAATGAGACATTTGATTTATCTACAAACTTTTAAAAATAAAATAAACTTTCAAATATTTTAAAGATATGGTAGTCAATGGCGGTATTTGGCTGTCTAATCGATACAGAAAGTGTAAAAGTCTTTATTCATCAGTATTACAGGGAAGTGTGATGTACTATTGGTGTACAAAAAGTATTTATATTTTAACTAAATATTAATAATATTCGATAAAAAAATAAGTCTTATTTATTACAATCTAATATTATTGGTTAAATAATTCTTGAATTTTTTTCAAGGAGAATAATCTATTTTAGAATCTAAACAGGTGCATATTTCATTTGCTTTTGAATAACCTGTTCATGTATGTCTAAATACTGAATTTAATATTTGTATGAAGAAAAATTAATTAAAATAAAAATTTAAAATCAAGTCCTTTATTTGGTTTAATTACTTTTTCAAATTTCTCAATTTCTTCATTCAGTTGAGAAGAGTATTCTTTTCTCATAAAATCTCTGAAAATAGATATATCATCTTTTTCTCTAGTTTTAATTAAAGCCTCGATATAATCTACTTTAGATTCTGAATTAACGATTGCTAGAGGAAGGTTGTAATATTGTTGAATGTAATTCATTAATAGTCTAGAGCTTCTCCCATTTCCATCATAAAAAGGATGAATTGACACCATATTAAAATGAGCGTCAAAAGATAAATTTAATTGATCTTCTATGGTTTGAATTGTATTCATTTTATTTTGAATATTAATAACTAAATCATTCATCAATCTTTCGACTTTATCATAATTAGGAAAATAAGTATTTCCAGCCATTACATTTCCTTTTCTAAATTCTCCTTTACTAGCATCAACAGTTCCAAGCATGGTTTCGTAGACTGATCCTGTATTTTTTATAACAAACGCACCAATATTTTTAATTAATTCTATAGAAATAGGTGTTTTATTATTAGCTTGTTCAAGTACGTAAATTAAAGCTCTATAATGATCCGTTACCATTAAAGAATGTTCTAAAGGCTTTCCTTTAGGAGTTAAACCATCATTAATCAAAACAGATGCTTCAATTTCAGTTAAAGTTGATCCCTCTAAAACAGTTGAATGATGAACCACCGAAATTAGATTAAATTTATCATGATCGATTATTTTATCTATTCCAAGTTCTTTATATTTTTTAATTAAGGATTCCATAGTTTTAATATTTATATCAGGAACATATTTTTAATCGAGCTTATCTTGACTTTTTATAAAAATTTAAAAGGATTGCGGAAATATGTGTTGTAAAAACAATCCCTCATTTTAGAGGATGAAGCACTAAGCAAAGATATAATAATTGTACGATGTCAAAAGAATTTTTATTAGAACTTAAGATAAATACCTTGAGCTAAACGTTCTCCGTTTTTTTCTAGTTCTAAACGCAATAATACTTTACGAACATTATCAGAAGAACCATAATCAATAAAGTCATCCAAAAAAATATTATTCGCCAAAAGAAGATTTTGATATCTTTGTTTCTATTTGATTTTTAGATGATTTCAATGTTTAATAATTTTTATTTTGTAACAATTTTAGTAAATATTTGTTACAAAACTATTAATGCATTAATTTATTAATCTGATTTCCAATTTCCTTTTGCCAAACTTTAATATCTGAAGCCGTTGCAATTTGCATTATACTACATTCTTTATCAGACATTTCTAAATGATTTTCTGAACTGAAGTAATTTCCTTTTTGAATCGAATGGCAGTCATAAGGATAAACAAGAGCCACCTTTTTAGCTTGATAAAATCTGTGATATACATACATTTGACGCAAATCTTCAGGTGAAGGATTGTAACCGTTAAGGTTTTTCCATTTCGTATCTAAAACAAAAACTTGATGACTCTCTTTGCATTTCAGAATTATATCAGGACGCATTTTGGATGAGTAACCAGAATCAGGTTTCCAAAAGTTTTTGGTCACTTGAGAAGTTACATTGTGTGATTTTAGCTTTCTTTTTAAAGTCACTACAATAAATTGTTCCCATAAGTTGTTCATATCAAACATTAAAGCTAAAACATCATTTCTTCCTTTAGAAATATCAGGATGATAATTCAATAACAACAATTTAGCGATCTCTAAAGCAACTTTGTAATGTTGATTTTTTCGATCATAAACTATTTTATGAAAAGTAGAAGCATTGATTTTTATATCCCTCACCTCAGGAAAATTCAATGTTAGTGCACCAATTCTTCCATTTAAAACAGGATTGGTGTTGATTTTCTTTAAAAGTTGAATCGTTTTAAATAAGATTTCATGAATGCTATGTTCATTGGTATATTGAGTATAATTCACATAAAAACGTTCTTTGTGAACTAAATTTTGAGTAATGTGCTTTGAAAATTTAAGTGAACCTTTTAATGAACTCTGATTACCTTCATTTTTACGGTATCTTTTAATCAATCCTCTGTGCAATAAATACTCAACTTCTGATAAAAACAATTCAAAATAAAGCTCTAAAATTGAATTTGATTTGAGTTTTAAAGAACTCGAACCTGTTGATTTTACATCGAATCCCCAAACGGTTTGTATCATTCCAATTAATAGCTTACGCCATTTCTTTTCACCTGATTTATCAGCTTTCGGTAAAACTTCAATAGTCGTTTTACCTATTTGAATAATACCTACATACTCATTGAATTGAACACCATGACGAATCATTTTAAAAAATGGAGTCTGATTCCCGTGATAAACTTCAAGGGCTTCGAGTAATTGCCTTTCCTTTTCATCTTTTAAATTAAAGACGAGCTTTTCATGTTCGAAAACTGTAATGAAGTGACCGTTTGTATTCATTCTATCGATTCATTAAACGTTGAATAGCTTCACCAAATCCCGTTAAATGTGTTCGATGGTCGATTATCTCATATGATTCTTTTTCCTCAAATTGCGAATAATCTATATGTTCAAATTGTGCAAATACAGCTTCTTGTTCTAACTTTCTTACAAATCCTGAACCTAATACCAAACCAATTTTTCCATAATCGCCAAAGAAATATTCTTGCAATAATGGAATGATGTTTTTGTAAAAAGAATCGATAATTGTCGTTTCATTTTTATTGATAAAATACGCATGACCAATTAGATGATCTCGATCCAATAATTTTTCAATTCTTTTATTTATAGTTTCAAGAATATCAGCTGCTTTAAAACCGTACAATTCTTGTTGTAAACCTTCTAAATCATATTTTGGTGGCATTTCTTCAAACACAAAACGACGTCTTAATGCAGTATCTAAAGCCTCCACACTTCGGTCAGCTGTATTCATTGTTCCAATAATATAAAGATTACGCGGAACACCAAACTTCTCCTTAGAATATGGTAAAGTCACTTCAATTGCTTCATCATTACCTAACCTTTTATCTTCTTCAATTAAGGTAATCAATTCCCCAAAAATTTGCGATACATTTCCACGGTTGATTTCGTCGATAAAAAGAGCATATTTATTAAAAGGATCTCGTTTTGCTCGGTCTGCAATTCTTTTGAAAATTCCATCTTCAATTTTGTATTTTAATTCTCCTTCTTCATTTTCAAGATCAGGTTTGATACCTTCCATAAAATCTTCATAACTATATGATTGATGAAAAGTTATAAACTCATAATTTTTAATGAGTTTATCAGGAGAAGGATTGAAATTTTTGAACGAATCATAAATTTCAATTATTTCGGGATATAAATCTTTTACTAATTGTAAATCAATTGTCCAATTTGAATTCTCGTCCTTTGAAAAATATAAAGGGTTTTGTCTCTTTTCTACATTAACATGCTGACATTCCTTTATTGTATGAGCTTGTAATTGTCCCCAAATTGTTGGAACTATTGTCTTTGATGCAGATTGAGACTCTTTAATTTTAATTAGTTCATGATCATATATTTCAGTTACTCTTGCTTTATTAATATCTAATAATACAATTGTAATAACTTGCCACCAACTCAAAGGTTTAACTAATTCATTCAAAAACTGCTCTCTAGATAACGAGTTTTCTCGTACGGTAAATAAATCAAAGAATTTTTGTTTTAAAGAATACGTTTTTCCTGTTCCAGGAGGACCGTAAAGTATTTGGTTAAGAGGCTGTTTCATTATTTTTTCTTCAGATTCTTTAATAATTGTATTTAGATTGTTTATACTATAACTAGGATCACCTAAAACTTTCTTAATTTCATTAATCTTCTCTAATCTTTTTTGAAAATTATCTTCTGTGATTAAAAATCGATCTTCTAATTTATATGATTTTAATAATTCTAAAGCTTTAGATCTAAACTCGTTTAAGTAAAAGCCAAGATTTTCAATATAGTTTTTAGGATCGTCGAATAGAAAATATCCCACATTTTCGTTATTTAGCTTTATGTCGAAAATTTCAGAGAGTTCTTTATGGAAAATAATTTCTTCGTTTGTAAAGTTTCCTTTTTTAAATGAAATTTCGATATAATTAGTTTGTTCTCCTTCTTTATTTGAACCTACAACAAATCCAATTGTTTTTATTTTACGCGCATTATCCCCTTTTCTGAAAAGTGGTACATAAATATAGTTTGAACCTTGAAACCATTGACCTTTTTCTAATCGTTTTACATCTTTTGCTTGCGGGCTATCTCTTTCTCTTAGTGAAAAAGTAAAATCTGGATGATCTTTCTTAAAATCAAGAAGTAAATCCAATAATTCATCTGAAATCTCAAGTAATTTTTTCTGTTCCATTTTTACCTATTCTTCTTAAAATTTTCTGCTTGTTCTAATACATTCTTATACACATCATCCTGCGTAATAGGAGGGTAGCCGTATTGATGTAATTTAACGATGATATCCATCTTAAGTTGTGCTTTAATATCATCACGGTCGCACCAATCGGGATATTTGGCTGTATTTTCTACAATTATTTTTATTTCACGAGCAAGCTCTAGCATTTTGTCGTTATCGAATTCAAAACCGTATTGTTTGCAAATCATGTCCAAAATATCGTAAAAAGCTTTTTCTTCATAGTCGATGCCTAAATCTTGGAACGAATCCATTTCAACTCGAAGTTTGATAATTAAGTCCAACATTTGTTCTGCTGTATCAAACTGAATGCCTTCATAATCTAAAATATCACCTTCGCTACGTTCGTTGTAACGGTTGATGATGGATTGTAAACGCTCTGAAAAATCTTGTCCTTTTACTTTATTCACCTTTTTAAAATCGTTGATGGTTTGTTTTAATAAACGTTCTAAGATTTTAATTTTGGTATTCGGTAATTCTAGGTTAGAGATTTTCTCAATGAATTTATCGTTGAATAAATCAATCGCATTTGCCTTATTATCATCGAGCTTAAATATTTCTTCAACTCCTTCCGAAATGATAGCTTCTTCTACCAATTTAGCCACTTTAGCATTCATTTGAGCTGTATCTGGAGCTTCACCTTTAGTCAATTTTACCACAATAGATTTCACGGCAAAATAGAAATGAATTTCATCTACTTCTTTCGGGCTAAACAATTCCGAACCACTCACCAAATTATAGGCTGACTTCAATTTCTTTGTTACATTCACAAAAAACTTCTCAGATTCTTCAGTCTTTAAAACCAATTCAGAAGCTTTGTTTAAGCATTGCAAACGTTCTACAGGATTACCTTGATAATACAAAGTGGGATCAAATTGATGGAAAAATTGTCGCAACAAATCTAATTGATCACGCACAATAATTTCTGCTTGATCTAAATCTTCAAAATCATCGTCGGCTGTTTGATTATTGAACATTCCTAATGCCTTATTCAGATTCTTTTTGATTCCTATGTAATCAACTACTAATCCGCGATCTTTTCCTTCGTATTTACGATTGACACGAGAAATGGTTTGTATTAAATTGTGTGTTTGTAAAGGTTTATCAATATAAATGGTATCTAAGAAAGGAACATCAAATCCTGTTAACCACATATCTACGACAATGGCAATTTTGAAGTTGGATTTGATTTGCTTGAATTGTCGGTCTAATTCTTTTCGTTCATCTTTATTACCCAAAAGTTCCCAAAGCTCTTTTTCATCATCTTTATTGCGTGTCATCACCATTATAACACGCTCTATAGGTTTAATTTCTTTTTGTTCTTTGGCGGTTAAACCTTCAGGAAGCATCATTTCTCCCCATTCAGGTCGTAAAGCTAAAATCTCTTTATATAGTTTATATGCAATGCCACGAGATGCACATACAAACATTACTTTGCCGGCTACCGTTGCGTTTTCTTCCAAACGATTTTCATAATGTTCCACAAAGTCTTTCGCAATAGCTTTTATACGGTCACCATCTCCTAAAACAACTTCCATTTTAGCAATGGCTTTTTGACTGGCTTCTACATGATATTCAGATGCGCCTTCGGCTACTGCATTTTCGTAATAATTTTCAATTTCTTGAACTTTATTGTAATCTAAATTGACTTTAGCGGCTCTTCCTTCATAAACCAAACGAACGGTAATTTCATCGTTTACCGACTCAAACATGGTATATTGATCCACCACATCTCCAAACACTTCTAAGGTTTTGTCGATAGGTGTTCCTGTAAATCCAACATAGGTGGCATTCGGTAACGAATCGTGTAAATATTTGGCAAAACCATAGGATTTAGTGACTCCTTTTACTTCGTCAATTTTAACTTTTAAATCGAGATTCACTTGTGAACGGTGCGCTTCATCCGAAATACAAATGATATTGGTACGATTGGATAAGATTTCAGCATCTTCTGCAAATTTCTGAACCGTCGTTAAATAAACACCACCACTTTCGATGCCTCTTAAACGAGCTCGTAAATCGGCTCTTGATTCGATATTGATGATATTTTCATCTCCAATAAATTTCTTGGCATTAGTAAAATCCTTCGACAATTGATCGTCTAAATCGGTACGGTCTGAAATGATAATAATCGTAGGACTTGCAAAATCGGTGGAACGCATCAATAAACGTGTTAAATACAGCATTGTATAACTCTTTCCACAACCCGTAGCACCAAAATAGGTACCTCCTTTTCCATCGCCTTCTGGTTTACGATGCGCTTTGATGTTTTGATACAATTTATTGGCAGCATAATATTGTGGATAACGACTTAAAACCTTTAGCTCGTGTTTTGAAGTATCAGGAAACAATACAAAATGATGAATAATATCAACCAATCGTGTTTGATTCAACATGCCTTGCACCAAAGAAGTCGTAGTTTCAATTCCTGTTAAGGCTTTCTTTTCTGCTCCAGTAATTTTATTCCATCCGTAATAAAACTCGTAAGGCGAGAAGATGGTACCTGCTTTGTTATTCACACCATCACTAATTACAGTAAATACATTGTATTTTAAAAGCTCTGGAATATCACGACGATAACGAGTTGTAAGCTGTTTATACGCATCGTGAATGGTAATTTCCTCTTCTATTGCTGTTTTAAACTCAAAAACCACGACAGGAATCCCATTGATGTATAAAATCAAGTCAGGGATGCGTAATTCTGATCCTTGAATTTCGAGTTGATTGACAATTTTGAAGGTATTATTTTGGATATTTTCAATATCAATATAACGAATATGTAAATCTTTTTTTGATGGATCGTTGCGTTTAAAAATCAAACCATCAGCCAAAAGCTTACAAATTGTCTTATTAGATTCGTATAGGGTAGAAGTAGACTGAAAAGCCAATTCATTAGTAATACTTTCCAATTCTATTTCTTCTAAATCTTCATAACGATTTTGTAAAAACGCGCGCAAATCTTCCTTAATCAATACTTCTTGATTAGAAGTTCTTGTTAATTCTTTTCCGTTAATATAGTGATAACCCTCTGTTTCCAAAAGGCTAATAAAAGCTTGTTCTAGTTGTGATTCGGTGTATTTCATGTTTTTTTATAGTAGTGTTTGGTATTTGGATTAGTGAGATTGATTCATTAAATATTCAATTTTTTTCATTTGTTTAATCAAATCTGTCCAAGATAAACTATCTCCAACAATCATATTTTGTTGCATGATTTTATAATCCTCTTCCCATTGAGCAATTATTTCATCAGGTGGTAGAATACTCAATTTTCCTTTTTCGTGATTGGAGTAATCTGCACCTCGTAGAGGAGTAACCTTTTTACGATGTTCCACTATGGTTTTAAACAATTCATTATCAGCAAGAGCTTGTGCTCCAAATCCTGCAACCATCATTTTATTTAAATCATACAAATGACGCGTCAATCGGTCGGTTCTAATTTTATCTATCGGTTTTGAAAATTCTTCATGTAATAATAAAACCTTCTCTATAAATGTTCGTGTTGGTACAACCACTTGTACATCAAATCCATCCGATGTAAAGGGTAATGCTTTGTAATTTTCATCAATAAACGAAAGAATGGTTTTTGTT
The DNA here is from genome assembly GCF_002322895.1 of Empedobacter sp. UBA1574. Taxonomy (NCBI): domain Bacteria; kingdom Pseudomonadati; phylum Bacteroidota; class Flavobacteriia; order Flavobacteriales; family Weeksellaceae; genus Empedobacter; species Empedobacter sp. UBA1574. Next base: position 28,021 of record NZ_DCOI01000040.1, read on the forward strand.
TCTGCGGGCTCTGTTAATGATCTTGCTCCCATTTCTAACAATACTCTTTGTTGGATATAAGGATTCGACATTGGAACTACAGATTGATAATACACTTCCAATGTATTCGGGTCGCTCGTATCGTCAATTTTATCATTATATCGTATTACATATTGATTACGATCAATGCCCAATTGATCCAATTGATGCATCAATTCTTCTCTAAACTCATTGATTATAAAAGAACCCGATGCTTTTCTTAGTTTTTTTATTTTTGTTCCTGAATCCAAGTCGTCAAAACCTAACAAATGTCGATCTATAATTAAATCAATATCTTCTGAAAATCGATCAATGATATGATAGGCTTTACTTAAAGAAGTACCTCCTTTAAAAATAATGGAATCTGCATATTGAGATTGAAAAATAGCTTTCAATAAAATACACACCCACCAATCCTTTTCTACAACAAATGCAGGCAAACCTTTGGCTATACCTGTTTGTTCTAAAACTTGTATCTTTTGTTCTGTTGATAGGTTAATCCACATTTTGAGAAGTTGTATAAAGGTTATTGATGTGTTTCTGAATCCATACCGGCGCATATTTCACCTGCTTTTGGACCACTTGGGAGTCGAGCTGATGCACAGAAGGCTTTATTTTTTCTATAAATTCTTCGGTTACGTTGTTTTGGCCCACTTCTTTAAACGCTTGTACGATCAAATGCAACAATTCATCTTTTATCGCAAAACTTTTTGGAACCGTTTTTTTGAATTGAATGCTACGGTTTCCTATTTTAATTTCTCGTTGCGAACCATCGGACAAATACACCGCTTTTAGAGGAACTTGTGTGGTTAGTCCCAACAAATACAAAGCGAATACACCCGTTGGAGCAATACGTGCTTTGTCACGTTGTGCTATTTGCTTGGCTATTTCTTCCATAGTAGGATAGAGGATACCTAACAACGCATCTCTTTTGGGTTTTAGATAAATGCCTTGAGCCAAACGTTCTAATATGCCTTCATTAACCAAACGAAAAAGCGTTAAACGGATATTACCTGCTGAACCATACGCATAGAAATCTTTAGCGAAAAATATTTCGCCTAAAGATGATTTTAAAATCTTTTTTTCTATTTGATTTTTAGAGGATTTCACTTAGTATTATCTTTTTATTTTGTAACAAATTTAGTGAAAATTTGTTACAAATTTTGCTTCTGTATTTTTTATCCAAACGACTGGTTAATGCTTGTTTTAATTATGGTTTGGTGTGTTTCATGGTGTATTCAATTGGTCTTCCTCCCAATTAAGGGGATTTTCAATAATGTAATTACTGATATTGATATAAGCCTTTTCATCTCTTATGATATGTTCATAGTAGTTACGTTGCCAGATCTTATAATCTAAGGATTTTATGATTCCCCTCGTTGGGGCGGTTGGGACGGTTGGGGCGGTTGGGGCGAATTGCAATTCGCCCTTACTTTCGCCCTTACTTCCTAGTTCTTTTATTCTTTTTATAGTAGCTATTTTATAGCCTCTAACGATTGCACCTATGGTTTGGGATGGCGATTTAAAAGCGCCGACAATATTGCTGGATTCTTTTGGAAATAGTATCTCTATAATACCATGGATATGATTAGGCATTACTACAAATTCGTGCAATACAACATTATTTCGTACTTCCTGCGTATGCAACCACTCACCGGCAGCAATTTGCCCAAATTCATTCAAATACATGATACCATCTTTTATATCACCAAACAATTGCGCTCTATCTTGACAAACTAAAGTAACAAAATACAATCCCGCCTGGCTATAATCATAGTCAGCCAAACGTATCGACTTGCGATGATGTTTATTTGGGTTGTAATTGCTCATTTAATTATTATTTGTTTAGTTTTCTTTCACCTCTCCAACGTTGCCAAGCGACTTAACAACAACGATTGTAGTTGGGATTGTTTTGTATTTTTTACCCAAAGAAGCAATGGAACTGATCTTCTTTTATAATCGCTAATAAATCTTGTAAATTATCAGCAATTGGGTGTGGATCGTACAACTCCCATTTACCTGAAGCTCGCATCCAATACAAGGACCAAGAATTCGTGGTTTTAGTAAATCGTATTTTTGCAAAATCGGACTGAATTAACTCATTCGGATTATTCCAAAATGGACGAATCGTATATAAAATAGCAGTATTCTTTTCCCAAGAATACCCATAATCTAATTGTTTGCGTATCTCGTGATCTTCTGGTCGTAAGCCTTCTACAAATTGTTTAATATATACTTCGCTAATACTAATTTCTTTTCCCATTTGTGTTGATTTTTATAGTAATTTAACCCGTTGTGCATTTTGAT
>NZ_DCOI01000033.1:0-31836 GCF_002322895.1 Empedobacter sp. UBA1574
GAAAATTCAGGGGGATATCCAGACGCAATTTCTGGCTTAATAATAAAACAATATATCTTATGGTTAAAAGGCGATAAGACGTCATGGAAAAAATGGGAGGAAGAAAATCCTATTAAATAAAAAAATCGGGATTTACCCGATTTTAGATTTTGCAATTACTTTGCGATACAATTCTTCATATTGCGGAAGAATATTCGTTTTATCAAATCGTATCGCTTGTTCTTTTGCTTGATAACTAAACTCTGCCAAACGCTTTTCGTCCTCTAAAATATAAATCGCTTTTTCTGCCATCATTTCAATATCTCCTACTGGGCAAACAAAACCAGTGACTCCGTTAATATTTACTTCTGGAATTCCGCCTGCATTGGACGAAATAACCGGAACACTTGCCGCCATAGCTTCAAGTGCTGCCAAACCAAAACTTTCTTGTTCGGAAGGTAAAAGGAATAAATCTGCCGCTTTCAAAACATCATTCAAGTCACTTACCATTCCAAGACTTTTCACTTTATCTTGAATTCCAAATTCTTGAATCATTTGATCCGCCATATCCCATTCAGGACCTTCTCCAGCAATAATCAATTTCGATGGAATTTGTTTCTGGATCAAATTAAACGTTCCAATTACATCTTCAATACGTTTTACCTTTCTCAAGTTTGAAGTGTGCAAAATTACCTTCTCTTTTGGTTGCGCAAAATTATCACGACAACACACACATTTCTCTGGCAAATATTGATCATTATCAATAAAATTTGGCACTACTTCTATTTCATTTGTAATGTCAAATGCTTGTAAAGTATCTTGTTTCAAACTTTCGGAAACTGACGTTACAGCATCCGATTCATTGATCGAAAACTCAACAGCCGTTTTATACACAGGATGTTTCCCTACCAACGTAATATCTGTTCCGTGCAACGTTGTTACAATTGGTAATTTATACCCCTTTCGAGCCAACATTTGTTTCGTAAAATACGCCGCATACGCATGCGGGATCGCATAATGTACATGAACCAAATCTAATTCGTAATGCAAAACTTTATCATACAAAATTGTACTCAACGCCAAATCGTATGGCTGATATTGAAACAATGGATACGTTTCGACATGAATTCGATGAAAGTATATATTTGGTAATTTGATGTTTAATCTCGCAGGAACATTTGTGCTAAAAAAATGTACTTCATGACCTTTTTCCGCTAAATCCATTCCCAGTTCTGTTGCCACAATTCCACTCCCTCCATAGGTTGGATAGCATACAATTCCTATTTTCATTCGCGATTTTTATTTAGACAAATTTAAGGTAAAATTGCTTCATAAATTACTTGTCGAATATTTTCTCTCACTTTTTTAATGGAAAGATAATTTGGTTCGACGGTTTCATTGACACGATTCGAAAGAAAAATATACACTATGTTATATTTAGGATCAGCCCAAACCATAGATCCAGTAAAACCTGTATGACCAAAACTTTCGACAGATGGGCCAACTTTAGAAATATGTTGCATTTTATCAAAACCAGCTCCACGATGATTTCCTTTGAATTGTTGTTTTGTAAATTCCGCAACTATCTCTGGCTTCAAATAAACCTCATCGCCATATTCTCCACCATTCAAATACATTTGCATCAATTTTGCCAAATCAATCGAGTTAGAGAATAAACCAGCATGACCAGCAATTCCGCCCATCATCGCAGCTCCTTGATCGTGTACAAAACCATGTACCAATTGATTTCTATAGGTTTTGTCGTATTCGGTTGGAATAATATCTTCTAAACTAAATTTTTCTTTTGGATTAAAAGTTGTGCGATACATTCCCAATGATTGATAAAATTTTTCTTGTGTCAATTGATTCAAATCTTTCCCAAAATCCTTTTCTAATTTCTTCTTGAAAATATAATAGCCTAAGTCTGAGTATTCGTATGATTTACGGCCTAAAGATGATTTATAAATATCTTCGTAAATCGTATCTTTAATAGAGTTGATAATATAAATGTTATCTGTAACTTTTATCTGATGTTCCTCATCTTGCTTTCTCGAATAGAAATCTAAATATAATCGCGCATTTTTTACATTGACAGTTTCATTGTAAAAACCAATCCATGGCTTAAGACCAGCTTGATGCGCTAATACTTCACGAACTTTTAAGGAAGATTTGTTCGAGTTTTTTGCATCATTATCAATTTCTCCAATTGTTTGCTCAAGGTTTAATTTTCCTTCGTTTACCTCCAGCATCAACAAAGGCAACGTCGCCGTCACCTTTGTTACAGAAGCGACATCATATAAATCTGTCCACTTCACTTTTTTTAAAGAATTTTTATCTTGAGTTCCAAAGCTTTTATCATACACGATTTTCCCGTCTTTTGCGACTAAAATTTGCATTCCAGGCGTGTAATGATTTGCAATTGCTTCTTCGGCAAGTTTATCTATTTCTAAGAGTTTTTTTTTCCTAAATTCACATTTTCAGGTGCAGTAAATCCTAAACGTTTGATGTGTTTTGTTACAATTCCTTGCCCTTCTTTCAAGTTTTGATTGATATCTACCGGAAATGTTCCATCTGCATCAATTGCTCCAAAAATAACTTGCGCAGCAGCTGCTTGCGCATCTTTTGTATTTTGATAATGAACTGTAACCGCATCTAAATTTGATAAATCAAGATCTTTCAAACCATAAGGACTTGTGAATAATGAGAAGATTTTCTTTTTATCTTTTGGTAATGCTTTCAAAATTGCTTTCGAGTTATCTGACAATTTATATGGTTTGTAAACCGTTTCATTCGATAAAAACGCTCCCGAAATAATCACATCATAATCATTCAATAAATTGATCTGATTTGGATTTGAAATCTTCACCAACTCAACATTTGTATATTTTTGTAAATGTCTCAAAAATTGATCATAATCTGTTTGTTCAAGGGGAACAAAAGCTATTTTTTGATTCAATTTTTTAATTGGTAAAAGTTTGTGTTCATTCTTTACAACTGTCGAAGCTTTCTCAAAAATTTTAGTTGTTAACGCTAAATTTTCAGGAGAATTTAAATCTTCTAAAACATTTGCAGAATTTAAAGTTTTTATTTCATTTAAACCTGTAATATATTTTGCCATCAAAATTTTCTTCACACTTTCTTCTAAACGTGCTTCAGAAATCTGACCTTTATTTATTGCATCAATAATTTTTTGTTTCCCAACGTGTACATTTTGCGAAAACAATAAAATATCATTTCCCGCTACAAATGCTCTATAATCTACATCACCAGCAGGAAACATTTTTGCTACACCATCCATATTCAACGCATCTGTAATCACAATTCCTTTGAATTGTAATTCTCCTTTCAAATAATCTGTAATAATATTTTTAGATAAAGTTGAAGGTATTTTTGGATCTGGTTCTAAAGCTGGAACATTTAGATGCGCCACCATAATTGACTGTACACCTTCATCAATCATTTTCTTGAAAGGTGCAATGTGATATTTCTCTAAATCTGCTTTATTATCTGGAATCAACGGCAAAACTTTGTGCGAATCTTGATCTGTATTTCCATGTCCAGGAAAATGTTTTGCAGACGATAATACGTTTTGCGCACGCATTCCATCCATATAAGCAATTCCTTTTTCTGCAACTCGATCTGGATTTGAACCAAAAGAACGATTCCCGATAATTGGGTTATTTGGATTAACATTGACATCAACTGAAGGTGAAAAATTAAACTGAACACCCATTCTGTTCGCTTGTATACCAATTTGTTTTCCAACTTGATACACCAACTTATTATTGCGTAGAGCACCAAGCGTCATATTCCAAGGAAAACGCTCCACTCCTTTCAAACGCATTGCCAATCCCCATTCTGCATCCATTCCAATTAACAATGGAATTTTAGAAATAGATTGAAATTTATTTGTCAACTCAATTTGATGAGCCGCTTGATCTTGCATAAAAATTAATCCTCCGATATGTTCTTCTTCAATTAATTTTTGAATATCATTTTCATGCACCACATCTCTATTTGTATAGGCTGCAACGATAAATAACTGACCTACTTTTTCTTCCAATGACATTGAATTATACTTCTCATTCACCCATTTCATCTGAATAGAATCTTTGTACAATGGCGAAACGTGTTGCGCTTTCGAAGCTATAGGTAAAATAATTGTTAAGAATACGTATGCGATTACTCTTTTCATTCCGGAATAAATTAATTTTGCTTGTTTTTTCTTTTTTAGAAACATTTTTTAAAGGCCAATCAAGTTAGGATTGGTAAATTTATAGTAAATTGTCAAATTAAATAAATTTATATGAGTATTTTCAGTGTTGTACAGGATAGCATGTTGAATCATCCTGGACTAATAACTGTTTTTGGAGTTGCAGTAATTATTATGTTACTACTTGATTTAGGTGTTTTTAATAAAAATGCACACGCGGTTTCGAACAAAGAAGCGCTTACTTGGACTATCGTTTGGATTTCCTTGGCGATGATTTTTAGTGGAGTGATTTATTTCGTTTTTAAAGAAGCAGATGGACATGCATTTGCCATCAATAAATTTTCGCAATTCCAGGCGGCGTATTGGATAGAAAAAGCCTTATCCGTAGATAATTTATTCGTCTTCATACTCGTTTTTGGATTCTTTAAAATTCCAAAAGAATATCAACATAAAGTCCTTTTTTGGGGAATTTTAGGTGCTCTTCTTTTTAGAGCAATCTTTATTTTTGCAGGTGTTGAATTAATTAAAATGACTTATTTACCATCTTTTTCTATTGGAGATTGGCACTTTAATCTTGGTGATGAAGCAACTCATGCAAATTTTGAAGCAAAACAATTCTTCCGTCCAAATGTCGTTTTAACACTGTTTGGTTTCTTCTTAATTGTCGCCGGAATCAAATCTTGGAAATCAAGTGATGATGATGAAAATCAAGATTTATCACAAAATTTTGGTGTTAAATTGGTACACAAATTCTTTAAAGTTACACCGAATTTTGATGGAGATAAATTCTTTTCTGTTCAAAACGGAATTAAAATGGCAACACCACTTTTCGTCGCTTTAATGGTAATTGAAGTAACTGATTTGGTTTTCGCTGTAGATAGTATTCCTGCTATATTCGCTGTTGCTCCAGACGATCCTTTTATTCTATATTCATCTAATATTTTTGCAATTTTAGGACTTCGTTCATTATATTTCTTGTTGGCAAATTCAATGGATAAATTCAATAAACTACATTACGGCTTAGCGATTATTTTAAGTTTTATCGGAATTAAAATGATTATTATGCCATTCTATCATTTCGAATCGACTATTTCATTGTCAATAATTGGTGGAGTTTTATTAATAACAATTATTTGGTCGTTAATTTCGAATAAATCAGAGGTTAAGGAATAGATTATTATCTTCATATAATGATAAACCCCAAGATTAAATTCAATCTTGGGGTTTATTTTATAATCATTATACCTTACGAAACAACTTCTATCAAACTACCTCTTTCTTCATCTTTTGTGATTTGCAAAGCAACTGGAATTCGATCTTTTAATTCGTCTACGTGAGAAATAATTCCGACAATTCGGTTTTCTTTTTGTAAACTCATCAACGTTTCAAACACGATATTTACCGCATCTGCGTCTTGCGTTCCAAAACCTTCATCAATAAAGAAGAAGTTCTTTTCCGACTTCGCATTTGTTTGCACACTTTCTGCCAAAGCCAAAGCCAAACTCAAAGAAACTTGGAAAGATTGTCCCCCAGAAAGCGTTTTCACACTACGTGAACGACCTTCGTTCAAATAATCTATAATCTCAAAATCATTGTTGTCATTCATTTGTAAACTTAATTGATTTCTCGTCATTCGATGAAATCTCACATTTGCGTTATCACATAATTGTTTCAAATAAATTAACGAAACATATTGCACAAATCCTGCTGAATTAAACAAATTTCGCATCGTTTGTAAATTAGCCGCACGCTTTTTCAACTTTTCCAATTCAATTAACAAATCTTTCTTTTCTACAAAAGATTTATTCAATCGCTCAATTTCAGCTTTTATTTTAGTTACAACTTCAGTAGCTTCTTTCAATTGACTTGTCACAAAAATCAATTTTTCTTCTTGTATTTTATAAATCGTTTCATCAAAAGAAACTTCCGATAATTTTTGCTCTAATTCATGAATTAAATTTTTCAACGTTTCATACAAAATTCGAAAATCTTCCAACTCTTTTCTGATTTGAGAAACATTAAATTTCTGATTTAAAACAAATTGAACCTCTTCAATGTTTTGTATTTGATATTTTTCTAATGCTTTTTCTATTTGATTTTGATTAATAGCCAACTCTTCTTTTAACTCAATAAGTTGTTTTTCAACTAATTCAATTGAAGTTTTTTGAGAAGCTAATTTTGGATTCAATTGATTTAAACTTTCTGTAAATTGAATATAATCTTGTTCAATTTTTGTATTATTTAACTTTAAATCATTCAAATTTTGAAGCACATTTTCTGTTGTTTGATTTTGAAAATCTTCAAATTTCAAGACTTTCAAATTTGCTTGATTTTGCTTGATTTGAGAAGCTTTTTCAGCTTCTTCTAATCTAAATTTTTCTAAAGCATTTTTATATTTTTCAACAGATTCACGTTCTTTCTCTAAAGTTTCACGAAAAGTTTCAATCTCTTTATTTTTATCCGAAATTGTTTTGTCCAAAGCAACAGCTGCTTTCTTTTTTTCTTCAAATAATTCAACATTTTTCGAATCAAAATCTTTCCAAACAAACAAATTCAGATGATTTTCTTGTTCAATTTTCAGATCATTCAAAACTTGATTTTCTTGTGCAATTTGTTTTTCAATAAACTGTTTTTGATCAATCATTTTCTGAACTTCATTTTGTTTTTTCTGAAGCGATTTTAACTTTTCATCAATTTGATTTAATTCATTATTTACAACTTCAAATTTCGTGGAAATATCATCAATTTCAACAATATTCGGATGCTCTAAAGCGCCACAAAGCGGACAAGATTCACCTTCGTGTAAATTATGTGCAAAATGAACCAACTTTTGCTGAACTTCTAATTCATTTTTCTGTTTTTCAATTGATTTTTTAGTTGATTCAAGCTTTTCAAATTCAGAACTAAACCAATTTTCAAAACTTGAAATTTCAATATTATCTGTTTTGAATTGAGCTTCGAAAACATTAATTTGTTGCTTTTGCTCATCTATTTTAGTTTGTTGTTTCTGAATAGATTGTTGCAAATTTTGATTCTGAACAAACCAATTTCCAACCTCCATCAATGTTTGCGCATCTATTTTTGACTCAGCTAAAGTTTTGACTTCTTTTTCAGATAATTTGATTGAAGCTTCAATTTTCTGTTCATTTTTCTGAACCTCTTCAACTTCTTTCAAACCTTTTGCTGTTCTTACTTTTAACTTTTCTATCTCCTCTGAAAAAGTTAAAATTTGAACTATTAATTCTAAATCTGTTTCTTCTTTTCGTTTTATTGGTAAAGTTTCATAATCAGTTTTAATCGCTTCAATTTGGTTCGAAATTTCTTTGATTTGATTCTCGATTAAAGTCAGTTGTTTTTGTTGATTTTCAACTGAAATTGACTTTTCTTCAATCTGATTTGAAAGTTTTTTATGATTTTCTAAAAGTTGAGAAAACGCATTAAAAATCAATTCATAGCGCTCAATTTCAAGTTTTCGTTGATCCATTTCATTTTTCTGAACTGAAACTTTTTCAAAATCAATTTTCTTTTGTTTTAAAGTCTCAAAATCTGATTTCAACGCTTTTAAACGTTGAAATGATTCATTCATTTGATTATATTCTTCTTGAACTTGATTGGTAACTTTTGTTTGCTCAATCAAATTTTCTTCAAGCTCTTTTATTTTTTCTTCCGAAACTTCTTCAAATCCAGATAATTTCCCTTCTAGTTGATTCAAATTCGTTAAGTTTTGAGAATTTAAAGCTGCAACTTTATCTTGTAAATCATAACGATGAAGTCCAAAAATTTCCTTCATCATTTGTGTTCGATCTTTTGCACCCAACTCAATAAATTCCTTGAATTGCCCTTGCGGAATAATAATTGTTCGTTTGAAATTTTCGTAACTCAACCCAATTATTTCTTCTGCTTTCGAATGATTAAGCGGAATCCATTCATTGTCTTTTTGTTCATAAAAAACAACTATTGGCGATTTTACATCTTCAAAACGTTTCGAATTTCTTTTAAATTCACGTGTTGCTCTGAATAATTTTTGTTCAAAATTATAGAAATCAAACTCGATATATGCCAAATTCGATTTCAAATTCATCATATTGTAAGCACGCTTATCTTTGGAATTTAGACGTTCTGTTTCGCCATACAAAACGTACATAATCGCTTCCAAAATTGACGATTTTCCGGAACCTACATTCCCGAAAATTCCAAATAATCCTGCTTCTGTTAATTCAGAAAAGTCAATTGTTTGACGTTCTTGATACGAATAAAGTCCTTCTATGGTTAATTTTACTGGAATCATTATGAATTCAAAATTTCGTTAAACAAATCCTTTATTTCGTCGTTTGGTTCTTGATTTCCATTTTTCGATTTGAAATAATCTGCAAACAATTCCTTCATATCTTTTGTTTGATCTGCAAACTTATACTCAACCATTTCAACCTCTTGATTTTTAACTTTCGGAATCAAATGAATAATTCCATCATGTGATTGATAAATCAATTTTCGTTCATCAGCTTTCAAAAAAGAATCACTTTCTAAAATCAATTCAACCAACGCATTTTGATTTTCATTCAACCATTCTACAGCTAAATTTATATCATCAAAAGTTTTTCGAATAAGCGGTTTTCCATGCTTTAATTCAATTTTATGATAAGAAATAGTTTTATTTGGTTCTGCTTCTATTACCGAAACATACTTGGTTTGACCAGCTTCGGAAAAACTATAACACAAAGGCGAAGAGCTGTACACAACAGGTTTTTCTTCTGTTCCGATGTTCTTAAAACCATGCAAATGTCCAAGCGCTGTATATTGAATTTGAGGCGGAATAGCTTCGGAAAAAATCATATCTGCATTTCCAATTTTAATCGGTTTTTCGCCTTCTGGTTCCTCTAAAATTTCAGCACCTTTTTGGTTCATATACAAATGTGCTATCAATAAATTAACACCATTTTCGTCACAATATTCATCCGCAATATTTTTCCAATTTGTCGCTAAAACTTCATTCAATGCATCTTCTTTATTCTCTCCAAAATATTGTTTCAAACGAATTTCGTTTGCATAAGGCGTATGAATAATTCGAATCGGGTAATCGAAAGAATTTAATTTCAATTCAATCATTCCTTCTACAGATTTTAAAATTTTGAAATCATTTAATTCAAATTCCTGAATTTTTGCATTTGGATAACCAATCAAAATAATTCCACATTCGCGTGCCAACGGATCTGGCGCATCAATCAAACTTGGAGAATCGTGATTACCAGAAATCGCTACAACAGGACGTTTTCCGTTATTCGAAAGTCTTTTTAATGTTTTATAAAATAATTCTACAGCTTCCACACTTGGATTAAAATTATCAAATAAATCGCCCGCAATAAGTACCAAATCGACTTGTTGTTGATCTGCAATTTCGATAATCTCGTTCATCACTAAAATTTGTTCTTCTAATCGCGAAAAACTATCCAATTTTTTGCCCAAGTGCCAATCGGCTGTATGTAGAATTTTTATCATTATTCTTCCGTTTCTGGTTTATTTTTATCATTAAATCGTTGATTGATTGCTTTTAATCGAGCTTTGCGTTCAGCTTCGGCTTCTTGCGCTTTACGTTTCTTTTGATCTAACTTTTTCTTATGCGCTTTTTTATTTGCATCTGTATTTCTACTCATTTCTATTTGGTTTAAAATTAATTTTTCTCCACGCCAAATGATGTCGCAAAGTTAGATTAAATGATAAAGAATTGTAAATCTTTTGTCCAACTAAATTGAAATTATTAACTTGGCTAGAAAGTAATCGAATTTATTAATTTTAAAACATTTATAATGGGAAAAGGCGATAAAAAATCGAGAAGAGGAAAAATTGTGAATGGCTCTTATGGTGTAAAACGTCCGAGACATAAGTATTATTATGAGGAAGATGTTGTTGAAGAAAAACCAACCAAAAAAGCTAAAAAGTAATTTTTTGAAGCTGAAAATCAGGATTGATTTTCAGCTTTTTTATTTTATTCAACTCAACAATAATTTATCCAATGATGAGAATAAAATCTACAATTTAAGCCATTAAATATTGAGTTTATTTGTGCTATCAAAAAATAAAACATGAATATTTTTAAAAAGAATTACAACAAGCATTTTTGTATTATTGGTTGGATTAACACTTTTTAGTTGTAACAATGATGATGATTCAGGAATTACAGAGCAATTAACGCCAAGCGAAATTTTATCCTTTACTTCTTGGGAAACAACTAATGCTTTGAACAATAAAGGACAAAATGTAGCCTTAACAGACACTAATGTTTCTAATTTTGTAGGTTATACCTATTTCAAAAAAGATGATACATTTACTATGTTCAATTTAGATGATACGCCAAAAATGAAAGGAGATTGGTCTGTTTCTGAAGAAGGAAAAACAAGAACAATCGTTGCTAAAAATGATGCAGTAGAAGTTTTGTTTACACGAATTGTTGACATTACAGTTTTAACAAAACAAGAATTTACTTACAGAATTTATCCGTCTAATGATGATAAATCTGTTTATTTCTATATCGTACATACGCCTAAAGCTCACAAAGAGCCAACAAAATAGTGTCACATCAATATCATCCAAATATTTAAATTTAAAAAGCTAAGCGTCAATTGACACTTAGCTTTTTTTGTTATTATTTCACAAATTTATATTCAACATTATTCCAAAAAACATAAGCTCCTTCTTGTTTTAAACTTTCAGGCTTATCTATAATTCTTGGAAAAATATTGTCTTTTGTAATTTTTCCAAAAGAAGAACTTTTACCAGAAGCAGAACTTCCATTTTCAGGATCTACAACAGCATAAGACTCAAAATGTTTGAACAAATAAAATGAATTTGTTGTTTTATCAATTCGACCCAACAATATTTTTCTTGAACCGTCAGTAGCATACAGATTATTTTCTTCTATAGTTGATTTAAATTTAGACGTTTTCAATTCTTCATTGATTATAATCGAATCTTTTTTCAATTCAATAGATTTGACAGAAGGATCTTCGTAAAGCGTCCACGTTTTCTTGAAAAAAGCTTCTGCTTCTACCGGATAATCTTTTCCGTTTATTCCTTTGTAATAGTATGCATCTAAAATTGAAACATTTTTATCGAATTTGAAAATTTCAGTTTCCGTTGGTTGAGGATTCGTAGGCTGTTCTTTGACTGGAGTTGTCACTTCGTCTTCTTGACAAGAAAAGATTACAAAAGCAGCAAAAAAAGGTAATAACTTTTTCATGTATGATTATTATTTATACTAAACAACCTCAAATCTATTCAAAAAGTATAAAATCTATGTTAAATATTCTTTGTTTCAAGCCAATTCTAACAAAAGTCATTAAATACAAAATCAACAACCTCATTATATTTACAGAAACAAAAACAACATGAAAGCAATTTTATTTGCCTTATTTCTATTATTGAATACTACAATTTTTGCTCAATCTCTTGAAATAAAATCGCCGAATAAACTTCCTAAAAATGATCAACGTACAAAGATATTTTTGGGCGGAACAATTGATATGAGAAATTCTGAAGATTGGCAAGCGAAGGTTTCAAAAGAATTGAAAAATGAAAAAGTCATCTTGCTAAATCCTCGTCGTGATGATTGGAATACCGCTTGGAAGCCTGTGAAAGAAGAGCCCGAATTTCGCAAACAAGTGGAATGGGAGTTGAATGCATTAGAAAATGCAGACTATATTATTATGTTTTTTGGAAAAGATTCTAAAAGTCCGATTAGTTTGTTAGAAATGGGATTGTATGCAAAAAGTGGAAAACTTTTGGTGATTTGTCCAGATGGTTTTTGGCGAAAAGGAAATGTTGATATTACGGCAGAAAAATATGGTGTAAAACAATTTGATTCGATAGAAAATGTGTTAGATTATTTAAAAAATATTCTAAAATAATTAATTATAAGAGAGAGAATTAAGTTTTGAATCGAAAGGTTTAACATATAATTTTATTTCTCAAAATCTTATTTTAAAAATTTATGTTTTAGCTTTGAAACCGCTTTAATAGTAAGTTTTACAGATTATGAAACATAATGATTTGGAAATTAATCGGTTGATTGAACGATTAGAATCTTTAGGAATTTTGGTCGAAAAAATCGAGAGTTCTGGTTTTGGTAGCATGTTAAATTTTGAAATGATTTATCAACTTCCTGAACAAAATATTTCTAACGCTATCAATTTTAGACGTTTTGATATACAAGATGTTTATCTTTATTTCAAAGAGGCTGTTAATCAAAAAGGAGATTTACTTTTTATAGAATAAACGAAAAATGCTCAAGAATTTGAGCATTTTTTTATTTCAATTTTTGTAAGTCATTAACTGTATAAAACTTCATATCATTATTCTTCACAAACTTGCAAATCTCTTCTAAGGTTTTAAATTCAGTTTCATAATTATTAATTGCTTTTACAACTGTTTTATGCGCGTAAAAAATGACTATCTTATTGTTATCCTTTGCATATTGCAACAACGAAATATAATAAGGCACATTAAAATGCTCGTAACTATTATCGATTCCTAAACCAAAAAATAACGGTTTATTTTGATAATAACAGTTCTGAAAATTAGGCGCTTCGTTTCCATAAGTTGTTCCTCTTAAGGTTTTAAAATGATTGAAAAGTAATTGACCCGATTCTACACTTCGATCGCCATAAGGATAAGAAAAATCGGTTACATCAAAACCTTTGTTTTTCATCAAACTTAGCATTGGAGCGATTTCTTTTTCAATAAATTCTTTTCCTCCAAATTCTTTTATATACTTTGTTGTATATACATGAATTAAACCATCCGCAGCAATCTCATTTCCGTTTTGTTGCAGATAAGTTAACTCACGAATTTGACTCTCCGAAAGCTTATCAAAATGCGTTACATAAAACGTTCCTTTCCAATTGTATTGTTTCAATTTTAAATTCGCATTGAACCATTCGTCCACATAATCATCATCAAATGTAAGCACCACTCCTCCTCTATTTGTAGATTTTTTTGTTTCTTTTATCGCATCTTATTCGTGTGTACAGCTATTCAACACAAAAATTGAAATCAGACAAACAAAATAATAGTTGAGTTTTAGCATTCTTTATCAGTAAGTTTTAGTAGTTAAATATATCGAAAAAGCAACTATTAAAATCAGAAATTTTTAAAATTAAGCAAATTTTAATTTTAGATGATTTTGAAGTTTTAAAAAAAAACCACTCAAAATTGAGTGGTTTAGAAAATACTATATTGTAATTTATATCTGCTGATACATAAAGTTTTCACCTAGATAAACGCGACGAACATCTTCATCATTTGCTAATTCTTCTGGCGAACCTTCTTTCAAGATTTTACCTTCGAACATAATATATGTTTTATCGGTAATTGCAAGCGTTTGCGATACATTATGATCGGTAATTAAGATTCCGATATTTTTATCTTTTAACGAACGTACAATTTTCTGAATATCCTCAACCGCAATAGGGTCAACTCCAGCAAAAGGCTCATCTAATAAAATAAAATTAGGTTCTGTTGCCAAACAACGTGCTATTTCGCAACGACGACGCTCACCTCCAGAAAGTAAATCACCACGATTTTTACGAACATGCTCTAACGAGAACTCTTCAATCAAAGCATCTGTGCGCATTTGTTGCTCTTTTTTGGAATGTTTCGTGAATTGTAAAACTGATTTGATATTATCTTCTACAGAAAGTTTACGAAAAACAGAGGCTTCTTGCGCCAAATATCCAATACCTTTTTGCGCGCGTTTGTACATCGCATCGTTTGTGATATCTTGTTTATCCAAAAAAACTTTTCCTTGCGTAGCCTTTACCAAACCAACAATCATGTAGAAAGAAGTCGTTTTACCAGCACCATTTGGTCCTAATAATCCAATAATTTCTCCTTGTTCTACTTGAAAAGACACATTTTTTACGACATGTTTTTTACCGTAATCTTTTACTAAATTCTGACCTTTTAATACAATTCCCATATCGCTTCAAAGATAGGATTTTTGTTATTTAATCGAGTTAATAATATCATATTTTGTGATGATATGATATTTTCCGTTTTCTAATTCTATTAAAACAGCTTGATTATCCTTTGTAATTAACTTCGAAACTTCTTCGATAGATGTTCCTGCTTTTACGACTGGATATGGTTTTCCCATTATTTCGTGAACAGGTTTTTCAGCAACATTTCTATCTTCTAAAAATGCTTGAAACAAATCTGATTCATCCAAAGAACCAACAATTCCATTCACGTCCATTACTGGAATTTGAGAAATTTTGAAACGACGCATACGATCAATTGCATGAGAAGCCAATTCCTCTGTACGAACCGTAACCAAAGGTTTATCAACATGTTCTTTGATTAAATCGACAGCTGTTTTGATTTCTTCGTCCAAATATCCTCTGTCACGCATCCAATCATCGTTAAAGATTTTTCCTACATAACGAGAACCTGAATCGTGGAATAAAACTACTACAACATCATCTGGTCCGAATTCGTCCTTCATTTGCAACAATCCTTTGATCGCTGATCCCGAAGACATTCCAACAAACAAACCTTCTTCTAAAGCTAAACGACGCGTATAAACCGCTGCATCTTTATCAGTCACTTTTGTAAATCCATCAATAATATCAAAATCTACGTTTTCTGGTAAAATATCTTCACCAATTCCTTCTGTTACATAAGAATACACTTCATTTTCGTCGAAGATTCCTGTTTCTTTATATTTTTTGAAAACTGATCCATACGTATCAACTCCCCAAATTTTAATATTAGGATTTTTTTCTTTCAAGTATTTCCCAACTCCTGAAATTGTTCCTCCAGTTCCAACACCAACAATAAAATGCGTTACTTTTCCTTCTGTTTGTTCCCAAATTTCTGGTCCAGTTTGCTCATAATTCGCAATTGCATTTGATGGATTATCATACTGATTGACATACCAACCATTCGGTGTTTCTTGAGCCAAACGTTTAGAAACTGAATAATAAGAACGTGGATCATCTGGCTCAACATCCGTAGGACAAACCACAACTTTTGCACCAACAGCGCGCAAAATATCCATTTTCTCTTTCGATTGTTTGTCTGTAATCACACAAATTAATTTGTAACCTTTGATCACAGCAGCCAAAGCCAATCCCATTCCTGTGTTACCAGAAGTACCTTCGATAATTGTACCTCCTGGAACTAAACGACCATCTTTTTCGGCATCTTCAACCATTTTTAACGCCATACGATCTTTACAAGAATGACCAGGGTTAAAATATTCAACTTTTGCTAAAACTGTACATGGTAAATCCTTTGTAATCTTATTAATTTTAACCAAAGGTGTATTCCCAATCGTTTCTAATATATTGTTTGCGAATTTCATTTTTTTCTAACTTTTAAATTAAAACATTAAATTTTATCTAAAATTAATAGCTTTTGCAGGTGTAATTTTAGATATCATATACGAAGGCAAAAGTAATACAATTGCACAAACTAATAACGCTCCTGCATTTAATAAAACAATTGTGCCAAAGTCTAAATAGACTGGAGCTGTTGATAAATAATAGTTTTCTGCTGGAAGTTTTATAATTCCGAAATATTTCTGAATGAATAATAATCCAAGTCCAATTACATTTCCAGCAATTAATCCTGGTAACATGATAAATAATGCGTAATTGATGAATAATTTTCGGATTCGCCAATTTGTCGCACCAAATGCTTTTAAAATTCCGATTGAATGTGTTCGTTCTAAAATTAATATCAATAAAACCATCACCATATTAATCACCACCACAAAAAGCATGATAAAAAGAATAATGACAATATTTTTGTCGAAAATCGAAATCCAATCATTAATCTGAGCAAAAGATGCTGTTGCTGATTCTGCATACAAATTATATGGAATATTTTCTTGCACACGCTTTGCAACTGGATCAATATTTTCGACATCATTTACAAATAGTTCGAAACCACCAACAGTTGTCGAATCCCAACGATTAAGGCGTTGCACATGCTTGATATCACCAAACATAATTTGATCGTCAAAATTTTTGATATCAGTTTTGAACAATCCAGAAATGGTAAATCGACGATAAATAGGCTTTGTATCTTCTTGAATAAAATACATCACAAACGAACTATCAACATCCAATTTCATTTCGTCCGCAATCTTTTTAGATAATAAAACCTCATCCATTATCGAATCTTTATTGATTCGAGGAAAATGTCCTTTTACCATAAATTTTTCGAAACGAACCGAATCATAATCTGTTCCAACTCCTTTGAACACCACACCACTAAAGTTTTCATCCGTTCGGATAACACCACTTTTATTGGCAATTGCTTGTACATGTTCTATTTCTGGAATCGATTTAAACTTTGGATAAAAAGCTTGATGAAGTGATAATGAATCGGAATTTAATGACGTATTACTATTATAGTTTCTAATCGTAATATGACCATTAAAATCGGCCAATTTTTCTTTGATTGCCATTCTTGCTCCAACACCAGTCGAAATTGTCACCAAAGAAACAATCAACCCTAATGCTACCGCAATTTGACCTACTCGAATAATAATACTCGATAAGTTATTTTTAGTATTTTTACCAAGCGCAATTTTTTTTGAAAACCACCAAGAAAAACTCAAATTATATATTTTTTATAAGATTAAAACTAACTTTAGGCTTTAAATTCGTCTAAATTCAAATGATTCAAAACGAAATGAAAAACTTTGTCAAATATACATCAATTGGTTTACTTAGTTCAGTTATTTTTTTCGGCTTTTCTACTCCAATTTTAGCTCAAAATAATACATCAAAAACGATAGATAATCATTCAACTATTCTTGTTGGAGCAGAAAATACAACGCAATATCTTTCGAAACTAAAAGGTAAAAAAGTTGGTTTAATTTCAAATCAAACAGGAATTGCTACAATTAATGGAACAACGATGCATACAGTTGATTTGTTGTTAAAAAACAACATAAATGTTATAAAATTATATTCTCCTGAACATGGTTTTCGTGGTGATGCTGATGCTGGAGCGAAAGTAAAATCTGGTGTTGATTCTAAAACAGGCTTGCCGATTGTTTCGCTTTATGGCGACAATAAAAAACCAAAAGCAAATCAAATTTCGGATGTTGATGTTTTGATTTTTGACATGCAAGATGTTGGTGCTCGTTTCTATACTTATATTTCCACTTTGCATTATGTAATGGAGGCTGCAGCTGAGAATGGTAAAAAAGTAATTGTATTGGACAGACCAAATCCGAACGGACATTATGTAGACGGACCAGTGATGAAAAATGAATATAAATCGTTTGTTGGTATGCACAATGTTCCGATTGTTTATGGAATGACGATTGGCGAATATGCACAAATGATAAACGGTGAAGGTTGGCTAGCAAATGGTGTAAAAGCAGATTTGGAAATTATTCCACTTATCAATTATACCCATCAATCCAAGTATAATTTACCAGTAAAACCATCACCAAATTTACCAAATGCTCATGCGATCAATTTGTATCCAAGTACATGTTTGTTTGAAGGAACAAACGTCAACGAAGGTCGTGGAACAGATATTCAGTTTCAAGTTTATGGTTCACCATTCCTAAAAAATATGCCTTATCAATATACGCCAACTTCAAAACCTGGTGCAACAAGTCCAAAATTCAAAGATGAAGTTTGTTACGGTGAAGATTTATCGAATGTTCCGTATCAATCTGCCATCAATTTAAAATGGCTTATTAATGCGTATAAAAACAATACGAAACAACCTTTTTGGACGATGAATGGTAAAAAGTTGTGGATTGATCAACTTTCTGGAACTGATGAATTGCGCAAACAAATAGAAGCAGGTTTATCAGAAGAAGAAATAAAAGCAACTTGGCAAAAAGATTTGGAAGCTTTCAAGAAAATAAGAACAAAATATTTGATTTATAAGGATTAAATTAATGCAAGTTAAAAGAAGCGTTCTTCAGAAGCTGTCTACAAATGAATTAAATTCTTATATCAAAGATGATTCTAGATTTGTTCCTGAAGCAATAAAAATAGCTTTCGAAATTTTAAAAAATGAACGAAATGTTCAGTTTTCTGAAATTGAAACAACTCGAATTAAAAATTTAATTTCATCTAAAATTATTTATCATGAAAAAGAAAAAAAGAAAAATTCTTTCGAACCAAATTTAGTTGAAGACATTGAGGAGAATAATGAAGTTCCAAAACTTCATACTAAAACTGAAATTGTTTTTCATTCAAGCGTATTTTTTTCTTTTATTGGAGCTGTATTATTCTATAAAAATCTAAAAAAAATTAAAGACATTATGCTCTTTCATTATGTCATTTTAGTTCTTTTTAGCCTTTTAATGTTAGTTTTTGATTATTATTTGTACGAATATATAGTTAATCATCAAGAAGAATTATCACATATTAAATACAAACGTTTTGGTAATTTCGGGATATTTATAACAATTCGTGGAATAGCAAATTTCATTCTTATTAGTTTAATATGGAATTACTTTTTTGGAAAAGATTTTAAGTATAGGGAATTAAAATAATTAAAAACGGAAGCCAAATTTGACTTCCGTTTTATATGTTTTAGAATGATTATTTTTCTCCTACAACAGCAGAAATAGATTCGCCTAATTCTTTTACTTTTTCATATAATTTTGTTGAACCTTTTTCAAATTCAATTGTAATTTTTCCTTCTCTTGCTTTTATTTCTAAGGAATCTCCTTCTCTCCAAACGTAATTTTTTCCTTCAGTCACTGGTTTTCCAAATACTTTTCCGATTTCTTTGATTGCATTTGCCGACTTTGGTTTATCAAAAATTGCTGAGTATGAATATACTTCGTTGCTATCACTCACACTAACTGAAACATTAGAATGAGTTGTTGAACTTGAATTTTTGCTAACTGATTGTGATTTAGCTGTTTGTCCGTTACAAGCAAAAGCTATTAAAGTTATTGCGATAAATAATGTCTTTTTCATATTTTTATTTTTTTATAAAATTCTGAAAAAGATTAATTTGCATTGGTTAATGAACGGTTAACGAAGCGTTAACACAAAACGAGCTACAAAATAATTGTAGCTCGTTTTTAAGTATTAAATTTATTTATATTTTTTGTCGCAAGAATTTTATCTCCAAGATTTTTAATTTTATCTACAATTTCTTGATTATCTGTACTTTTTTGAATCTCCATTTTAAGTGAATTATCATTCAAAATAATTTCAAAACTTCCTTGTCCAGTCCAGATATAACCAGATTCTTCCAAAATTCCTTCACCAAATTCTTTCTCGATTGTTTTCTTTATAATCTCTTTTTTATCCGAATTAAAAGTTCCTTTCATCGAGTAATAAGACTCCGTATTATTCGCTCTCAATTGTGCAAAAACTGCAAACGTTAATAACATTAAGAACAAGCTTAAATATTTTTTCATTTAAGGTCTATTATTTAAGATAAATATATGAAATTTTTCAGCAAAAAACATTTTATAATTCGTTTAATATTTCAATAGTTAAGAATTCTCCAGTCATCGAATCAAAAGAAAATAAACAGTTTAGACGACTATAATCATTTGCCAAACGATTTGGATCATTATTAATAATTCTTTGATAATCATTATTTTTACGAATCTGAGTTTCATCAACATTTCTATTCAAATCAAAAATATTTTGACCTTCATAAACCTTACAAATTGGATTTGGAGAAAGATAAAATTTAATCGAAACAATCATTTCATCAACAATTTTCACAGAAATGCCTTTTTCCTTGTACAATACAATTTTCCCTTGAGGAATATTTTGCTCTGAAATATCAGATTCAAATTCTGTTTGAAATGATTGAAACAATTCGTCATTCATCGATTTTCCGATCAATGAAAAATACTGATTTGGATTGGCTTGAAATAAGTTTATCATATTTTATAGAATTGATTTCATAAAAAAACCTTTCCAAAAATAGAAAGGTTTTGATTAATTATTGAGTTAAAAAACCTTAGTTTTCTTTCAAATAAACTCCGTCAGCTTCAAAATTATATTGCAACTGAGGTTTTGTTATTTTTGCGATTTCTTCTTTCGATTTTCCTTCATCTTCTGCATAATGACGTAATTTCTCTACAGAAATTTCACTTACAAAAGCTTTTCCGTGTACGACAACATTCGCATTTTCACCATCTAAAGGCATAAAAAATCCATAATCTTTGAAACGCACAAACGATTGTTCTTCGCCTTTTCCAAGATCAACTTTCATCCAACAACCTTTCTTTTTGCAAACAGATTCTATCGTCGAAACAAACTGAACATTTTCCAAAGAATCACCACTTTTCATGTTATCGTATAACTTTCCAAGTTCACTTTTCGTCAATGTATTTTTGATATCAAACGATTCTCCATACACTTGATACGCGTATAAATCGTCTATTTTAGCCGTTCCGTTATCTAAAATTTTTGATTGAACTTTCGAAGCTTTTTCAGTTTTAGCCTTCGTTTCTTTTTTTGTTTGTGCATTTGTTGTCAATACAAAACAAGTTAAAGCACAAAGAGTTAAAATATATTTTTTCATAAGAGTCTTATTTAGTTCAAATTTAAATAATTGTCCATTAACAATTTTATATTTGGATATGAATTTTCTAATAATTGAGGAATTTCATTCTCTTTTTTCCATTCAACCGATTCAATTCCTTCCTCAGTTTGCGGCAAAGGCAATTCAACACCGTCATAAAAAACTTCGAACCAAAATGTTTCTTTGATAATATATTCTCTCAAAAAATAAATGTGAAAAGTAGGCATCAAAAATCGTTTCAACTCTAAATTTGTCAAACTACATTCTTCTTCAATTTCGCGAATTGCAGATTCTTCTCTCGATTCTCCTTTCTCCATTTTACCTTTTGGCAAATCCCATTTCCCAAGTCTGAAAATGAACAAATAATCGTCTTGCGGATTACGAACAATTCCGCCCGCGGCTTGAATATGTTTGTAATATTTTAAGAATTTCGTCCAAACAACATCAATATCTTCACTAAAAATATTGACTAAAGCGGCTGCTTTTGATGATAATAAATGAAAAGATTCATCAAATTGAGCTTCATTTTGAAACAAAATATTTTTTGCTTCAGGATTAGATTGGTTGCTGAAAGTTAACAAACTTTCATTAAAAAAAACTTTGTACATTTGAACGATTTGTTACAAATTTATAAAAAACTCACAAGGATATGAAGGTAAATACAAATAAAGTCCGTTTTGCAAAAAATCAACAAGAAGCATACACTTTTTTGTTGGATATGAAGAATTATGAGCAACTGATGCCAGAGGATACAAAATCGTTTGAAATTCATGAATCTGGAAAAGGATTTACGGTTGGTGTTGGTGCTTTGCCAAAGGTTGGAATGCGTTTAAAAGAGACAGTTGAGCCATCGAAAATTGTTTTCGAATCTCCGGCACCTGCTTTTGAATATACTTTGACAATTTCTATTGATGCAGTTGATGAGAATTCGTCTGATGTTTCGTTAGATTTTGATGGAAATTTCAATATGATGATCGAAATGATGGCGAAAAAACCATTGACATCTTTCATTGAAACTATTGCAGAAAATTTAGGAAAAATAGGGTAAAACCATTTTTTCGGTAAATAAAATTTCTAAAACTGTTAAATAAACTTTATATTTTAAAGTTATTTAGCAGTTTTTTTATCTAAATTATTTTTTATGAAACACTTTTACTCAAAAATAATTCTCCTACTCTTTTTTACTTTTACACTAAATAGTTTTTTATTTGGTCAATATATTCAGGTAGATACATCTTTACCGAAAGAAGAATTAATTGATAAATTTATTGGAACAAACACAGGTTGTATTACTATTTCCAATATTAATATTTCTGGCTACAATAGAGCTTATGATGAAATAAGCTATGGTTATTTTACAAAAGGAACTAGTAGTTTTGATCTTTCTGAAGGAATTATTTTATCTACAGGGAAAGCAAAAGATGCTGAAGGTCCAAATTCATCTTTGCAAGATTTTTGGGGAAGTAATTGGGGAGGAGATCAAGATTTGATTGATATTTTGATAAAATCTAATTTACCTCATGATTATATTTTAAATGCAACTTATCTTGAATTTGATTTTATATCAAATCTAACAACAGATCAGATTAGTTTCGAATATATGTTTCTTTCAGAAGAATATCAATCAAGTAATTGCCAATACTCTGATGCTTTTGCCTTCTTAATCAAAAAAGCAGATAATTCTGAACCTTATCAAAATATTGCATTAGTTCCAAATACAACCATTCCTGTAACTTCATTAACCATAAATGGCGCAAGAGATTGTCCTCGAAACATATCGTATTTTGGAAGTTTTAATTCTGCAAATAATCCAACGAATTTCAATGGACAAACAAAAGTTTTGAAAACAAATGCGCAAATAGAAGCTGGTACAAAATATCATATCAAATTGGTAATTGCTGATCATGGAGATTCAAAAGGTCGTTATGATTCTGCTGTTTTCTTGAAAGCTGGAAGTTTTATAGGTTCAAAAAGTTTAGGTTCTGATGTTGTATTATGTCCTGGAACATCTGAAACAATAGATGCGACAACGACAAATGCTACAACCTATAAATGGTACAAAGATGGTGTGGAAATTAGTGGTGAAACAAATGCAACATTAGTGGTAGATGAAACAGGTTATTACGAAGTAGAAATCACATTGAATACTGGTTGTTCTTTGAAAGGTCACATTAATGTTTCTGTACAAGAAGAACCTCAAATATATCAAGATCGTTTTTCTATTTGTGATGATGATTTAGATGGAAAAACACAAATAAATTTAGACGAATATACTGATCGAATTGTAGAAGATTATTATTCTGCTCATCAAGTGAAATATTTTGAAACGGAACAAGATGCTAAAGATAATATTCCTGCTGAAATAACGAATTTCGAATTAAATGAAATTCAGACATCTAAAGAAGTTTGGATTCGTGTCCAAATCGGAACTTGTAAGCCTGTTATTAAAGAAATTACTTTTACATTAAATCATTTAAGTGTTGCAAACGTAATTCCTCCAATAGAAATTTGTGATGAGAATTTAAGCAATGATGAAGAAATTGTTTTATCCGATTATGTTGATGACTTGGTTACAAATCTTGAAGGCTCACCGACATATTACTTAAATGAAATTGATGCTAAAAATAAAAAAAATAATATCAACACAACACAAATTATAAATTCAGATCAAACATTTTGGGTAAGATTTAAACAAAATGGATTATGCGAAAACGTTGCTCCATTGCATTTTATTTTCAAACAATCTGGAAAATCATCAACCTTAAAAGATCTTACAATTTGCAAAGGAACAACAACGACTTTAGACGCAGGTCCAGGATTTAAAACTTACGAATGGTTACATAATGGCGACAAAAATCAATCAATTACAAATGTTCCTGTTGGAACTTATTATGTGAAATTAGGATTGAATGGTTGTTTTTATACACAAGAAGTAAAAGTTATTGAAGCCGAAGATCCAACTATTCAATCTATCGAAATTCAAGGTTCTACGGTGACCATAAAAGTCACTGGATCTACGCTTCCATATCTGTATTCATTGGATAACGGCACTTTTCAATCTTCCAATATCTTCACAAACGTAACTTTAGGAACTCATACAATTTCTGTGAAATCTGCAGCTAATTGTTCGCCTATTTCGAAAGAATTTTCGCTGATTAAACTAATCAATTTTATTTCTCCAAATGGTGATGGTAAAAATGATGTGTTGGATTATTCGCAATTAAAAAGTAAAATCAATCCGAAATTTATCATTTATAATCGAAAAGGAAAATTATTATTTACTGGTTCGGAAGCAAACAATTATACATGGGATGGAAAACTGAATGGAAAAGCGCTACCTTCCGATAGTTATTGGTATATTATCGAATGGACTGAACCAAATTCAACTCAAACTCAAAAATTTGAAGATTGGATTTTATTAAAAAGTACTTATTAATGAATAATTGGATAAATTTTCCTAAAAAGGATTTGATGCTCGAAATTTATTTTTCTGAACAAAATATGGAGGACAAAACTTTATTATTTTGGAATCAAATTAAAATTTCTCCTGAAATATGGAAATGTGATGATGTTATTGAGGATAATTTTTGGGTAGTTGCTGTATACGAAAATTATTTGATTTGGTACAATGATATTGAAGAAGGTTTTAATGTTTCAAGATTCAAAATTAAAGGTGAAATAGTAGAATATAACGCTTCTAAAGATGAATTAAATTTCGCAATTGAAGCGCTTAAAAATAAAATCGAATCTATTTAAAACAAAAAACCAGAAGATTAACTTCTGGTTTTATTGTGATATATAATTTCAAATGATTAGCTCATTGATTTTTCGAAGCGTTTACGATCTACTTCTTTTAAGTGAATTTTACGTAAACGGATGAAATTTGGAGTTACCTCGATACATTCATCAGCTTGGATATATTCCATACATTCTTCCAAAGTCATTTCTGTTTTTGGAGCGATAGAAGATGAATCATCTTTACCAGCTGCACGGATATTGTTTAATTTTTTAGCTTCAACAACATTTACTACTAAATCATTGTTACGAGAATGCTCTCCGATAATCATTCCTTCGTAAACTTCTTCACCTGGCTCGATAAAGAATTTTCCACGATCTTGTAATTTATCAATAGAATAAGGAGTTGATGTACCTTGATCTTTCGAAATAATTACACCTGCAGAACGACCAGCGATTGCTCCTTTGAATGGTTTATATTCTAAGAAAGTGTGTGCCATTACAGCTTCACCAGCAGTAGAAGTTAACATTTGAGAACGTAATCCGATTAATCCACGAGATGGAATTTCGAATTCTAAGTGTTGCATTCCTTCTTTCGCCTCCATAACTAATAAATCACCCTTACGTTGAGTTACTAAGTCGATTGCTTTAGAAGAATAATCATCTGGAACATCAATTACTAATGTTTCATATGGTTCACATTTTACACCATCAATATCTTTTAAGATTACTTGTGGTTGTCCAACTGTTAACTCATAACCTTCGCGACGCATCGTTTCGATTAATACAGATAAGTGCATGATACCACGTCCGTAAACTAATTGTGTATTAGAATCTTCTGTTGGTTCTACACGTAAAGCTAAGTTACGCTCTAACTCATCTTCTAAACGTTCTACTAAGTGACGAGAAGTAACAAATTTACCATCTTTACCAAAGAATGGAGAGTTGTTAATTCCGAAAGACATATTCATTGTAGGCTCATCGATATGCATAACTGGTAATGCTTCTGGATTTTCTGGATCTGCAATTGTATCTCCAATTTGGAAACCATCGATACCAACAACAGCACAAATATCACCCGCTTTTACCTCAGTAGCTTTTACTTTACCTAAACCAGCAAATGTATATAATTCTTTGATTTTATGTTTTTTGAACGTTCCATCAGGTTTTGTTAAAGCAACCCAATCTCCTTCTTTAATAACACCACGACTTACTTTACCAACTGCGATACGTCCTAAGAATTTAGAATAATCTAAAGATGTAATTTGCATTTGTAAAGAACCTTCATAAGCTTCTGGAGCAGGAACATGTTCAAGAATACCATCCATTAATGGAGAAATATCGTCTACACGTACATTTTCTGTATTGAACCATCCTTGTTTAGATGAACCATAGAACGCTGGGAATTCCAATTGCTCTTCTGTTGCATCTAAGTTGAAGAATAATTCGAAAACTTTGTCATATACCTCATCAGGACGACAGTTTTCTTTATCAACTTTGTTAATTACAACTAATGGTTTTAAACCTAATTCTAATGCTTTACTCAAAACGAAACGCGTTTGAGGCATTGGTCCTTCGAAAGCATCAACTAATAAGATAACCCCATCAGCCATTTTCAATACACGCTCAACTTCTCCACCGAAATCCGCGTGGCCAGGAGTATCAATCACATTGATTTTTACACCTTTGTAATCTACCGAAGCATTTTTAGAAAAGATCGTAATCCCTCTCTCACGCTCGATATCATTGTTATCCATGATTAATTCACCAGACTCTTGGTTTTCTCTAAAAACGTTTCCGCTGTGAAGAATTTTGTCAACCAATGTAGTTTTACCGTGGTCAACGTGTGCGATAATCGCAATATTTCTAATGTTTTGCATCCTTGAAAATTATGGGTGCAAATTTACGACAAATTTATTTTTTATTACTATACTTTTGATTTTATTTAATTTTAGCAATAATTAATTTAGAAAAATTTAATATTACTGAATACTTTTTAGTAAAACGTTGATTTATTTGCAGATTGATTAATGAAAACTATTTTTTCATTGAAAAATTTTAACGATTTCACCTATAATTCTTAATCATAATTATAAAAAACAAAAAAACTGCTACACAAAAGTGTAGCAGTTTTTTCGTGACTCGTCTGAGGCTCGAACTCAGGACCCCGAAATTAAGAGTTTCGTGCTCTACCAGCTAAGCTAACGAGCCTAAATTGATAAACACAACAAACAAAATTTTCTTGGTTTGCTCTGCAAAGTTCTTTCAGAACAAAGGTTTTATCGAGTAAAAACAATTGTATTCTTCAATTTAACCTATAAAGCAAAATGATAATCCTGCTATCCTATTTTCGGATTGAGTTTTAACTCATTCTATCTTAATCAAAATTCTAAATTTTAGCGTCCATATTGTTGATAATTATCGGTTGCATATTTCTCAAAACGCTTTAATAACTCAATATTATCTTTTTCGATTGGCGACAATTTATCCTCAACATTTGTATACAAAGGCACATACCAATCTACATAATCAAAAAATTGACGTGCACCACGATTCGCAAACGAATAGCCATGACGCGCATAAATTGTATTGCGAATAATTTCTAAATCTAACTTATGTAGATTTTTCAATTGTTTCTCCGTCAACTTTTGCGTTGATCCATTTATTTTATAAATTTCATCCGAAGCAGCACGTTGCACATCTACAAAATACTCTTCTCCATCTGATTCGTCATATTTTTTCTTTTTAGAATTCACCCAATCTACATTATCGTATTCATCCGCATACTCTTCATCTACACCATATTTTGGCTGAATTAAAACATTTTTAGGATCATAGTTAAATGTTGTTTTTTTCAAACTAAATTTTCGAGAAAGTACAGGTAAATCTTTTCGTTTCGAAATCCAAGTTCCATAAATTGAATCATCTTTTTCAGAAATATTAAACTTAAATGTTCCATCATATTTTTGATCGCCTGGTTCATTCGCCATCACATAACGTGAGTTTCCTTCTTTCACCAAATCACCTTTAAATGGTCTTATATTTCCCGCCGAAACACTATACCCTTCGACAGTATTATCGTTATTAATCTTCTGAATAACAATACTAATTCGGTTTCGAAGCGACCAATTATCACCTTTATCATAATCAACTGAATCTGCCTCAAAAATTCCAGACCAAAGCCCGATATCTTCTTGCGTTGGCTCGATATGAATCGATGAAATTGTATCATTAATATCATTATTTTTAACAGCATCTTTTTTGTCTTCTTTACAACTAAGAACAACAAGCGTAGTGCAAATAAATAGTCCTATTTTTTTCATATTTTAGATTGTTTAGTTTTATAAATATAATATTCTACGAGCAATAAATTGGGTACAAATCCCAACCATGCTATAATTTGATAAACATCCATGGGCGCAGGATGAAAAAGATAAACCAAAATCACTTTCCAAGCGCGTAACGTAAGCGCAGAAACAGCCAACGCATAACTACGAAGCATAAAATTTCGGTGCGATTGAATATCTTTCTGCTTAATTTTAACAACTGCAATTGCAGTAAAAATCCACCAAAGAATACCGAGAATTACAAAAGCAGATTGCGCAATTAATTCTCCATTTGCATAAAACCCAATGTAAATTCCACTTGGCGCAGCTAATAAAACAGTGATATAAAAATAAAATTTACCGAGAAGCCGATGAATTTTTCGGATTTGTTGATTGGTAATTTTAATGAACTGAACAATTCCAAAAAACAATGTAAATATTGCTGAATAAACGTGAATGTAAAAAATGAATAAATAACTTGGAATTGTTGTCACCTCATCTTGTTTGATAGCTAGAAATGAAACATCCGACGAAATCGGAATATAACGTAACGTGATTTGTAGCATTAATCCAAAGAAATAAAGCCAAACAAGGAAAAATAGTATTTTCCACCACGAGGTATTTTTTATTGCAGTTGTAAGTTTCAGATTTAGTTGATTTTGAATCTAAAAATACACTTTTTATTGATGATTCGCAATCACTATTTATAATGAAAAAATCCCTCAGAAATTCTGAAGGATTTTATATTTATTATTTGGCTTGAACAGCTTCTTGCTTTGCCTTTTCTTCTTCTAATGATTTTTGATATTCATCAAATTCGTCATCCGTTTCATTCAAATCTTCTTTATGATATTTCCCCACTTCAACCTCAAACGTATCCGCTGGACCAGTAATTTTGATCGGAATTCCGATAATTCCAAATGGAGGCAAACCAAGTCGCATACCAAGATTCATATAACCGTCTAACGTCACTTGACCTTCTATTCGTGGACGAAAACCTGCAATTTTGAATTTCGTACGGTTTATCGTAATTACATTATTTTCGATCTTCGTTTTGAACGTCACTTTCTTCACATTCGCATCATGCAACGCATCTGTCGACGTTTTTTCTGCAACCGAATTGAATACTTTAAATCCTAAAAACTTAATTTCTTCTAACGTAAAATCCCCTCCACCTTTTATGGTTTTCAATTTCGGGAACATATCTGCGCCCAAATCACCTTCGAGCTGATAATCCATTGAAACTTTCCCGTGCGCTTTTTCCGCTGCACTTGCCAATTCTCTAAACAACGTAATTTCGTGATAAGCGCGCTGAATATCGAAATTACTGGCTTTTACAGTAAAATTAAACTTCGCTTTTTTCGCATTTGTTGGCACATAATTTCCGTTCATTGTAAATTCAGAACCAATCAAATTAAATTTAGTATTTTGAAGTTCAAGATTCCCTTGTTTCAAACCTAAATCTCCTTCGAAATTTTGCAACGTAATATCTTTAAATAAAACCTCTTTTGCTTGACCTTTTATCGATAATTCTACATTTTTCGGCAACAAAACCACACCTTCTTCCGCAGCTATCGAGTTAGTCGCTGTCGATTCGGTATTAAATGCCATAAAATCATCAATATTGACACGATTTGTTTTGAAATTAATCGTTCCTTTTAGCATTTCATTATCTTTTAACGCATAATTGATATAATTCGAAACATCTCCATCAAATACAAAAACATTCTTTTTATAACGCGCTTTTACATCTTTAAAAGTCAGATGACTTCCTTCAAATCGGAAATCTCCTTGCTTGATAACAAATTTGCTCGGAAAGAATTTTGTATTAATCTTAATGTTCTGAATTTTCACAAAACCTTTGTTTTGAAAACTCTCCAAAGGCGCTCCATTATTTCCTTTTACACCAAAATTAGTTTCAATTAATCCATCAACATCTAAACCTTCGATTGGAAATAATTTGTAAATATTCGCTAAATTCAATTCACCTTTTGAATGAACTCGATAATCTAAATTGTTTAAATTCTTCAGATTTGCATTCACCATAAATGGTTTTCCAGCCAACGTAAATTTGATTGGCAAAACATCTATTGACAAATCGTTAAACGAACCTCTACCCGATTTTATATGCGTTTCTACCGTAATATTTTCTAAAGGTAAATTCGGATATTCATGTAATTTGATGTAACCATTTTTCAAAATAACGACCGAATTAGAAACCGGAACTTTTTTACGTTTTGGCTCATACGTTCCGTTTGCTTTCATTTTCACAAGCAAATCGCCTCGCATATCAATATTCTTTATTGGATAAATTTAGATGATATCCTCTAAATGAATTTTAGCACCAAAATCTGCATTAATCGGAAAATTATTCAGATTTTTCAATTCTAATCGTCCAATCATATAATTATCCATCGCTTTTGCATCAATTTTATGAACCAAAACAGACGTATTTTTGATATTTCCATCTGTATTTTTCATCGTCAAATCCAAATTAATGTGATCCAAAGCCGCAGGCATTTCATTCATTTTGAAATAACCATTTTCAAGATTAGCTTTTAGATAAAACGTTGGAATTTTTTTTAAAGGATTTTTCGCATTTTGAACGATTGAACCTTTCCAACTTCCTTCCATATCAAGAATTCCTTTTGCGTCAAATTGATTGAAACCTGTTGCATTTTTCAAGGCTTCCAAATCAATACTTGACTCGATAATTCCCTCCGAAAACATTGTTTTTCCCGCCCAATACGTGAAATTAGTTTTAGTTGTTCCATCTAACAATTTGAAATCAAGATTATCCACTTTCACACGCATTTTATCAGGATCCAACGCTTGTAAATCAACAGTAGAAACAAGATTTATATTTTTGATTGGAGAAGATGATTTCTTATAATTCATCCATCCATCATCAATTTTTGCATCAATATGAATATCAGGATTCTGATTTGTCGTCGCATTCATTATTCCTTTCATTGTAAAGAGAATCGTCGAAGAACCTTTCAGTTCCACTTCTTTTGCCCATTCTTGGTACGCTTCTGGAATAATCGCAGGAATATATTGCAAATCATTTTTCTCTGATGAAATTGTTAAATCAAAAACTTTGCTTTCATTTGGCATCAACAAAGAACCTTTCAACGAAAAAGGAAATTGACCTAATTCGAGATTATTTTTCAGTAAAATAAAAAGATAAATTATTTAAATCAATTTTCGAATTGATTTTTCCTTTTAAAGGTAAATTCTTAACATATTTCTGCTCATCAAAACTAAAATTGACATTTTTGATATCCGTTTTTGCATTTAATGTTAACTGATTTTCTGTAAAATCTATCAGTCCATCGTAATCAAATTGATCTAATTTTAAATAGGTTTTAGATGATTGATCATCGTATAAAAAGTTAGAATTAGCAATTTTAAAATTATTCAACGCTAATCCTACACTCGATTCTTCTTCTTTTTCAACCTCATCAGAAGGCTTCACAATATCAAAATTATTACGACCTAAACTATCTATTTTCAGATTAATCGTTGCATCTGTAATAAATAATTCATTAAAAATTATTTTATCATCAAACAACGTTTTGACATCTACACCAAGTGCAATTTCTTTCGCAGAGATTAAATTTTCGGTTTGATATGGCGTAGAACCTTTGATTGAAGAATCCGTTAGGGTAACCGTTAGCTTAGGAAAATGATTGAAAAACGAAATATCCAAATCCTTGAATTCAATTTCAGTTTTCACATAATTTTCGGCAATACTTTTTATCCCTTCATTAATTTGATCCTTAAAAAAATAAGGCGAAACATATAAAACTAATATAATTCCTCCCAAAGAAAATCCAGTAATCTTAATTACCTTCATTAATTTTGAGAGAACTGTTTTTTTCTTCTTCATAATCATAAAATCGGTTGAACAAAGTAACTGAGAATAGAAGTTAATCGGAAACAATACGATATATATTTACCGCAACATTTATCATGTTGACCTCAATTATTTTGCATAAAAAAAGCCAAACATTTCTGTTTGGCTTCTTGTGACCTGGCTGGGGCTCG